>CAIOTH010000048.1 GCA_903861145.1 uncultured Bacteroidota bacterium
ATTTACCTGTAGCTGCGATAACCCTAACCGCAACACCGCTGTTTCAACCACAGATTATACGGCTGTAATGGTAGGCTTCAATACAAACTCCGATGGCAATTCTAACAGTACTACTGCCATAGTATACCAAAGCGGTGGCACGTGGTGGTTTAAAGGCGATGAGCAAGGGCCAAACGAAAGCTATTGGTACGTAGATGTAATGTTTATACGCAATTACCTTGTTAACGATTTAAGGCCTGTTGGCACTTACCAGGGCGCGGCCACAGGGTTTTAATTAGGCGTGCAGAAATAGTCTTCCTTCTCGTAATAGGTAATACTCTGGGCAATTTTATTCTGGCCATCGCACACTTCCTTCGTATTGTTAAGGAGCGCGCAATTATAGCGGGCAGCAGGAAAAGAATCATTCATTATGGCAAGAATAGCGGCCTGGTCGGCGTATTTACTGGTGCAAACCTTATAAATAATAGCACTATCGCTTTTTTGCTGGCAATAAGCGCAGTATTGGGCACAAGTGTAACACGACCGTTTGCAGGAACTTACCGTGCCCAGCAGTAAAAAAACGGCCATTAGGAAGAATACTCTTTTCATCTATATATAAACGCCGGGTTCAAAAATTATTTCGCTTATTTTTTGCGCGGTGAAGATAAAATAATTTCCTTTGCGCCGCTAAAGGTGGTAATAGCCGTATAACAAGGGCGGTTGCCATAATAGGGAATCCTGTTAAAATCAGGAGCAGTACCCGCTGCTGTAAGTTCTATTAAAAGTTCTGACAATACTTTGCCACTGTTGCGTTATAGCGAAACGGGAAGGCGTCAGAAAGAACGAGCCAGAAGACCTGCCTTCAGCAAAATATTTTCAAAGCTTTCGGGAAGAAAAGCCGTGAATTGAAACCTTTAGACCGTTTCTTTTCCTTCTTTTAATTTCGGGGCGATTTTTTCAAAATAAAAACGTTTCTCTATGAAAAAAATCAACCTGTTTATTGTTGCCTTGCTTTTGGCATTTACCGGCTCGGCGCAAACCACCTCTACCTTCGATACCCTGGTGTTAGGCGCTAACACTTACTGGACAGGCTCTAACCTTGCCGGTGGCTTTAATGATGGCCATGCCTGGTTCGAAAACCAGTATGACACCGCATCAGGCGGCTTTTGGGCCGGCGGCTTTGTTTACTCCAATGCTACCGATACTACAGGCGGTTACCTTAACCTGGCAACGGCAATAACCCAAAGCGGTTTTGGCGGTTCGCCTAATTACGCAGTGGCTTACGATGAAGGCTTCGGTAATGTAAAATTAGTTACCACCGGTGTTGCCGCAGGTAAAATGCTGCAAGGCTTTTATGTAACCAATTCTTCATACCCTTATTACTCCATGAAAAACGGCGATGCATATGAACATGCCTTTACTACCGATTCAGCCGACTTTTTATTGCTCCATATTTCGGGTTGGAAAAACGGAGGGCCTATTGCTAATACCGTTAATTTCTACTTAGCCAATTTTATTGACTCTCCGGGCTACATCATCAATACCTGGAAGTATGTAAGTTTAATTTCGCTGAGCGATGCCGATAGCCTGGTATTTTGGTTAACCGGTTCGCAAAATGGCCAATTCGGGCTGAATACCCCTGGATATTTTGCAATAGACAATTTTGTTACCGCCGATATAGGCACCATACAAGATACCATGGTTTACAACCAGGATACCCTGATTAACGTGCTTGCCAATTATCCCGATACCGCAACCGGTGGGCCGTTTACAGTGCAGGTAATTAGCACAGTGGTTCCGGGCGCATCGGCAGTAGTTGATTCGAACAACGTTATATTTTATATACCGCAACAAGGCGTTGTTGGCTGGGATACCATAACCTATGCAATTTGCAATGCCAGCAACCAATGTGATACAGCGCAAATAATTATTGACATATACGGGCTTAACGGAATTACCGAATTGAGCACCTTACAAACTAAGGTATATCCTAATCCTTTCAGCACTTCATTCTCGGTGTATCATACTGGTGATGTTAAAACTATTGCCCTTTATGATATGGATGGCCGCCTTGTGCGCGAAATACAATGCAACACCGGCGAGCAAATTACCGGAATTGAAGCAAGTAACCTGCCGGCGGGCATTTACCTGCTAAAGGCAATATCGGATAAGGGCGTTGGCATAACAAAAATTAGCAAGCAGTAATACTTTTTGTATGCGCTGCACAAAGCTTAAAACATTCGTTACGATTGTTGTACTGCTGTGTTTATATAGCACAGCCGGTGCGCAATTTGCCCCTGCTGCCAATGAAGAGGGTACTTCCGCCATAGCCGGCGCCTCACCGCTTTTTGTTGAATGGGCATCGGTTTGCGTTGTGCAACGCGGGCCAATGAATATAGCCAACCCCGGTCTCGGCCTTGCAACTGCCGGTGACAGCACCGATGGCATTGGCCCTCCTGATTTTGCTATTGTTAGCCTGGGCGATGGGGGCACTGCAACTGTCACCTTTAACCATTCAATATACAACGATATCGGCTTTGACTTTGCGGTATTCGAAAATGGCTTTATAAACGCAAGCAACGACCTTGCGTTTTTGGAATTGGGCTTTGTTGAAGTAAGCACCGATGGCATTCGTTATGTAAGATTTCCTGCCACCAGCGAGGTTCAGGATACCCAACAATTAGGAAACAACGGTAGTATTAATTGTTCGCAGCTAAATAACCTGGCCGGTAAATACGTGGCCGGTTACGGCACTCCTTTCGATTTGCAGGAATTGGTAGATAGCCCGGGTATTGACGTTAACAACATAAATTATGTACGTATTGTGGATGTGGTAGGTTCAATTGATAGCGCCTATGGCACGCGTGACCACAACGGCAGATTAATTAACGACCCATGGCCAACACCATTTGCATCGTGCGGATTTGATTTGGATGCTGTGGGTGTAATTAATTCAAAAGGTGCTTTGGGTATTAAAAACGTTACTGATAACGGAATGAGTCTTTATCCTAACCCGGTGCATCAGGGCGGTAACTTCAATATCCAACTAACTGCAGATACCGGAAGCATCAAATTATTCAACCTTAGCGGACAGCTTATTAATCAATGGCCGGTAACCGGTGACGTGCAAACAATTAGCGCCGCTACTTTAAGCCGCGGAGTATACATTATTACCATTGAAACAGCAGTAAATCACCTTAACACAAAACTGGTTGTGGAATGAAAAAGGCACTACCATATCTTTTTATATGTACTTGCACCATTACTATGGCGCAGGGTATAAAAGATACGGTAAGGCTTGATGAAGTTGTAAAAATTGAAACATCTCATTCCAATAACGATGCCCCTCCATTTACCAGCGTTAAATACCGCGAAGGCGAAAGGTTAAGCGATGCGCTTAACGAATTCTCATCGGTATATGTAAAGAGTTACGGCAGCGGCGGGCTTGCATCACTGGCTATTGAAGGAACTTCGGCTGAGCAAACTACTATTGAATGGAATGGCGTTAAGCTTAATTCAATTTCGTTAGGGCAGGTTGACCTTGCTTTGTTTATGTTGGGCATGCAGGATGAACTGCAACTAGTGCGCACCGGTTACGAAGGAACCATAGGCGGTACGTTGCAAATGAACAACGAAGTAAAACGCGATAGCGGATATTCAATCGGTGCCACCTTACGTGCCGGTAGCTTTGGAACT
Source organism: uncultured Bacteroidota bacterium (assembly GCA_903861145.1). GTDB lineage: Bacteria > Bacteroidota > Bacteroidia > Chitinophagales > LD1 > Bog-950. The sequence goes on from CAIOTH010000048.1 coordinate 3,676, forward strand.
TATGAGGCAGCAGCTAATACTGAATATGCGAAGAACAAATTTTCGGGTGCCACTAAGTTTAGCTTTATATCGGCACAAAATAACTTTCCGTATACCAACACGTACGAAGCAGGTACTCCCACTGTAAAACAAACCAATGCGGCGGTGCAGCAGTTTTCGGTGCTGCAGCAGTTAAACGGTAAAATAAACGAGCATAACGAGTTAAGCTTTTATGGCTGGTACACCAATTCAACGCGACAAATAGCGCCTATTTTAAGTAAACCAGCCGATGGGCAATTGCAGTATAATTACTCGGTACGCACTATGGCTAGCTGGCTAGGAAATTACAACCGGTGGAAACTTAAAGCCACTACAGCATATCTGCACGATTGGATGCGATACAAAGACCCTAATGCTTTGCTGGATGAAACCTATTTAACTCATGCGCTGCGCAGTAGCTTTAGCGCAACTTACAGTTTTCCGTTCAACATGATTTTGAAGAGCGAGTTGAACTATGACCATGAGTGGGCCAACATCAGTCAATACAACGCTATAAAAACGCGAAATGTACTAGGCCTTAAAAGCTATGCCGACTATTACTTTCTGAACGGATTTAAGTTGCACGGCGGATTCAGGGAAGATATGGTTGATAAGCAGGTTTCCGCCTTTTCTCCGGAGCTTTCGTTTAACTACACGGGAAAAATTGCTACCAACAATCGCTACACTTTAGGATTTGTCGCATCGCGCAACTTCCGGTTCCCCACGTTTGATGATTTGTACTGGGTGCCGGGCGGAAACCCAAATTTAAAAGAGGAAATTTCGTGGAACGGAACTATACAGGCTAAATATGCTTACAAAAAAATGGTCGATGTAACCTTATCCAACTTCTACATTTACGTAGATAACTGGATACAATGGGTACCCGAAGGCGCCAACTGGCAAGCCGAAAATTTCAGGCGAGTGTTTTCGCGCGGGCTGGAGGCCAGCGTTCATATAAGCAACGCCGATGAGACCCGGCCGGATAAGTTCACTATTCATTTTACTGCTTCATACACCTATACCCAAGCCACTAACCTTGATGCATTCGCTATTGGCGACGCATCGAAGGGTATGCAATTAATTTATGTGCCTTATCACAATGCCGTAGCTGGTTTACAACTTGAATACAAACGATTTTACCTGCGAAGCGTCAACAACTATACCGGTGAGGTGTTTACCTCTACCGATAATTCGCAAAGCCTGAATGGATATTTTACCAGTAACCTTGAGGTGGGTAAAGATTTTGTAATAGGGCATGTTAATGTCGGTGCATCATTTAGGGTAAGCAATATTGGCAACCTGCAATACCAGATTGTAGCCCAACGCCCAATGCCGGGCCGTAGTTTTGAGGGAACACTTCGCTTTAAATTTGTGAGCTAATGGGGAAGCACGCTCAACATATTATTTGTGCGCTTATCATCCTTGCAGCTTCATCATGCCATAAAGAACCACCGGTGGTAAATGCACCAAGCACCAAAGGGGTTTACATTACCAACGAAGGAGATTTTAATACGGGCCAGGGAGAGATTTCGTTTTACGACCCGGCAACCCAAACATTAACCAATGGTTTGTTTTTTAATGTAAACGGTTACCATTTAGGCGATGTGGTTCAATCTATGTATATCAAAGATTCTACTGGCTTTATCGTGGTTAATAATTCAGCCAAGATTGAGGTGGTAAAAATTCCATCGCTGCAGCATATTCTTACTATTAACATTGCAGGTTCATCGCCCCGATACTTTATGCCTATCAATGATAATATTGCATACGTTACCGACCTTTATGCGGGCGCCATACACGTTATTAATTACAAAACCGGTGCGCTAATAACCAATATTACCGGCGTTGCTAAACAAACCGAGCACCTGTTAATGATAAACAATATTGTTGTGGTTGAAGAGCGTTGCGTAAGCGATACCTGCCACACCGCAGGATTCGTAACAATTGACCCAACCAGTAACACATTGTTACACCGCTATTCTTTTACTGGCAGCAGCCTTGATGGTATGGTTTCCGATCATTTAAAGCGCCTGTGGTTTGCTATTGACGCAGATACCGCCAATGGCGTACCGGCAAGCATATATTGTTTGAATAACGATATGACCCTCAACAAAAATATTGTTATGGGCACCGGCCATATTGCCTGGAACCTGCAAATAAATGGTACCGGCGACGAAATTTATTATTTGGATAATACTGGTGTAAATGCTTTATCTATAAATGATAGCATACCACCTGTAACTCCATTTTTACCGTCAAATGGTCGCAATTTTTACGGCCTAGGTGTTGAGCCTGTAACCGGCGATATCTATGTATCAAACGTGCTTGATTATGTTCAAAAGTCTGGAGTTTACCGGTATGATAAAAACGGTAACCCCATCGAGTTATTTACGGCAGGAGTTATTTCAGGAAATTTTGCTTTTAGTAATGAGTAAGAATCACATATCTATTTTTATGCCGTCATTGCGAGGAGGCTCTGCGACGAAGCAATCTCGTATTTGGCAATCTAATTTGCTTGTCCTCATAGTTTTTCTCCTCCTCTCCTCCTGTAAGCCACATTCGCAGGGCAATCAAACAACCAAAAGCCAGTGCATTAAGAAATACTCTCTCCCCGTTAAATACGCCAAGGGTTTTTCGGTAGATTACTATGATGCATTTAAGGTAATAACTGTAAAAGATTTAAAGGATACCACGAAAATATTGGGGCAATATGTTTTATCGCGGCCAAACAAACCCATACCGGTTGGTTTTGAAAGTGCTGAGAAAATAGATATACCGGTGGGCAAAACAGTTTGTGTTTCTACTACTACCGTGGGGGAAATGGCGGTGCTTAACCTAGCCGATAGCGTTGCCGCTGTTACCGATGCCGACCTAATTTATAATGAAGCGATAATTGCAAAACTGAAATCAAACCAAATTGCCGATGTAGGGCACCAGGAAATTAACTACGAAAAACTGGTGGAGTTACGTCCTGCTTTTGTGTTCACTTCCGGTGGGTACGATGGAGGGGATAAGCTTCAACTAAAACTCACCGCGTTGCATATTAAAAGCGTGTTGGATTTGGAGTATAAGGAGCAAAACCCTTTAGGGCGCGCCGAATGGATAAAGTTTATTGCCGCTTTTTACAATCGCGAAGAGCTGGCTGATAGTTTGTTTAATCACATTGAAGCACATTACAACTCGTTGAAAGCGCTGGCCGAAAGTGCAAACGAGAAGCCTACCATTTTTTGCAACCTGCCATTTAAAGAGATATGGTATATGCCCTGCGGCGAAAACTATATAAGCCAGTTGATTGAAGATGCAGGCGGTAACTTTTTATGGAAAGATGCCACAGCCACCAATGGTTTAAACCTGAACCTTGATTATGAAGCCGTGTATAACAAAGCAGGGCAGGCCGATTTTTGGATTAATACCGGCTTTGCAGCCTCGCTTAAAGATATTAAGGCCGCCGATAGTAAGAATGCCCTATTTAAAGCCTATAAAACGGGCAAAGTGTACAGCAACAACAAACGTAACACCAAAGCCGGCGGCTTCGATTTTTGGGGCTCGGGTGCTGTTAGTCCGGATGAAATATTGGCTGACCTGATTACCATTTTTCATCCTGACCTAATGAAAGGCCACGAGTTGTACTATTACCAAAAGCTGAAATAGGATGGCGATTACAAAGCGAAATACTATCCTCTTTATGACACTGGCTATAGTTATGGCAGTCGCCTTTTTTGCGCAGTTGGTATTGGGCTCGGTTAAAATTCCTTTGGGCCAGGTTATTACCATATTAACGGGTGGCGTGGTTGGTAACGATACGTGGGTTAACATCATTCTACAATCGCGTTTACCGGGCGCTTTGGCGGCACTTTTTGCCGGTGCAGGCCTTGCCGTTGGTGGCTTGCAAATGCAAACACTCTTTCGCAACCCGGTGGCCGATCCCTTTGTACTAGGCATAAGCGCCGGTGCCAGTTTTGGGGTAGCCATTTTTATATTGGCAGCATCGGTATTCGGGTTTTCGGCGCAAACACATATTATTAGTGGCTGGGGACTCATATTCGCAGCATCGGTGGGTGCGGTGGCTATTTTCCTCATCAACTTTATGATATCATTCAAATTGAATGATGTAGTTGCTATTCTCATTATAGGCTTAATGATTGGTGGCGGCATAAATGCCCTTATCGAAATCATGCAATCATTCTCCAGCAACGAAGCTCTAAAGAATTTTGTGCTGTGGAGCTTTGGTAGCTTCAGGTATGTAAACCTTGAGCAGATTCCTTATTTGATGACCTTGGTACTGTTTGGTTGTGGACTTTCATTCCTTCTATCAAAACAACTTAACCTGATGTTGCTGGGCGATACTTACGCTATTAGCTCGGGCCTTAACGTCAGGATAGCAAAAATTATGATTGTGCTTTGCACCAGCATACTGGCGGGCGGCATTACAGCATTTTGCGGGCCAATAGGCTTCGTTGGATTAGCGGTGCCGCATGTCGCCCGTTCGGTTTTTAAAACGGCCGATCATAAAATACTTACCCCCGCCTGCATTTTGCTGGGCGGCACTATTTGTTGTTTGTGCAATGTGTTGGCATCGGCACCGGGGGCCGATTATGTGTTACCGGTTAATGCCATTACCTCGTTATTAGGTGCACCTGCAGTTATCTGGATTATCCTAAAACAAAAGAAAGTATAGCCATGCTAAGCGCCGAAAATATGAGCATTGGTTATGGGCTTTCTCCCATTTACGCAGGCATTAACTTTGTGGCCGAGCCCGGTGACATAATAGGCTTATTAGGCGTAAACGGAATTGGCAAGAGTACATTACTAAGAACCGTTGCCGGTCTGCAAAAGCGAACCGGTGGCACTTTGTCGCTCGACGGATTGGATATACACAGCCTACCCGTTGCCCAACGCGCCAAACAAATAAGCATAGTACTTACCGAGCGCGTATTTATTGATAACATAACCGTTAAAGACTTTATTGCTTTGGGACGAACACCCTACACCGGTTGGCTGGGGCATTTAAGTGAAGAGGACGAGCGCGAAATTGAGCAGGTAATTAAAGTGGTTAAAATTGAGCAACTACAAAACCGCTTCTTCAATCAGTTAAGCGATGGCGAAAAGCAAAAGGCCGTTATAGCCCGCGCGCTTTGCCAGCAAACACCGGTTATGATACTGGATGAACCAACAGCCTTTCTCGACTTTAGAAACAAGCCCGAAATACTGGATATACTTAAAACCATTAGCAGAGACCTTAAAAAGACAATCATCTTTTCAACGCACGATATAGAGGCAAGTCTTCAATACTGCAACAAATTCTGGATAATGGCGGAGACTGGGGTATTCCGCGAGATAAAGCGCAGGGCAACTGTAAGGGAGGTGGTTATGGCCGCTCTATCTATTCCTGGTCAATCGTTAAACGGCTAAAGCCAACTCATCGTATACCTTCTCTATGAAGAAGATAGATAGCTTGTTTCTTACTTCGATTGAACGCTTAACTGATATAAAGAAATCAACCAGCTTCTTAAAATCGGCGGGCTTTTGAAGATACCCGTCAGCTCCGGTTTGATAACATTCAATCATATCCTTTTTGTAGTCCGAGTTAGTTACGATAATGACCGGGGTGCTCTCAAGCTCAGGGTCGGTCTTTATCTTTTCCAATACTTCACGGCCCGATACTTTGGGCATGTTAAGATCAAGTAAAACCAGGTCGAACTTTTTACCAATAATCTTAAAAGTATCCAGGGTTTCACAGGCTTCTTCGCCGTCGTAGGCAAAGGTTAACTCAATCATTTCCGATAACTCCGCCTCCTTAATGGCTTCTTGAATCAGCCTGACCTCAGCAGGATTATCCTCAATCAAAAACAAGTTGTAAGGCGCAGTGCGTTGAACTGTTAGCATAGGGATGTATTTTGAATACTAAAGTATACTCGTATTCATCCAGTAAAGTGTTTAATTATACGACTTAAGGTGTTGATAATAGTGTATATTATCAAAAATGATACACTTTTAAGCCATACCGTCCTAAATATAGTCTTTCATGACATAAAAAGCAAACCCCGGGATAATTTCATTACCCCGGGGTTTCGTATTGAAAAATCCTTTATTTGTCTTCGGTCCCTTCCTGCTTATCGTCGTCTTTAATCTGGTTAGTCAGCTTACCTCTGTAGCTAGGGTTTTCAAGGTGGCGAATATAATCTTCAACCTGGTCGGCTCCAATTCTGCGGGCCTTTATAATCTTTTCAGAATCAAGGATATAAATCTGAGGAGTACTTTGAATATCCCACTCAAAACGGAAGTTGCTGTGGCGACGTGAATCGCACACGTTGGTCCAGTCAAGGTTGTTGTTCTTAATAAACTCAACCCAGTCCTTATAGTTTTCAATCTCCATAATTGCGGCACTGTAGCCTGCAACATCAACACCCATCTTTTTAAGGTTATGGTAAGCCTCAATCAACACAGGTAATTCCTTTTTGCAATGGCCACAATCCGGATCCCAGAAAACAAGAATGGTGTATTTAGCCTTCAGGTCGTATAACGATTTCCATTGATTCTCAGTCGAGTCAACAGGCAAAATCAGCTTTTGGGCCTTCTGCCCAACTATTACAGGCGCCATGCGGGTAACACGGTCACATATTTTAAACAACTTGGCGGTATCAACCCATGGCGTTAAGCTTGGATGAGCGCAGAAATATTTCTTTCCAAAGTGAACATACGAACCATCAAATCCCATCACCTTCGAGTTGGCCATTTCATTAAAAATGTAGGTAAGGATATAACGGTAAACCTCGTTCTTCATATCCGTTTTAGCCAACAGGGCATCGCCATCGGCATTAATCGAATCGGGCACCTGCACCACAGTTTGGCTCATAAAGGTTTTCAACTTGTTATGGAAAACCGGGCAACGCAACAGGCGCTCGTCCGATAAATCGATATTATCCCAGTAATGGTTTTTGTAATAACGCCATTGCCATGCCGAGTCAATTAACTTGCCGCTTGCATCGCGCGGAGCATCAGGCACGGTAATGTCCTTCATGGCGTTAAGCATTTTCGAATAGAAAAGGGTTGGGTAACCAGTAATAACGCTGTTACGCTTATCTTTTACGTCCTTATCTATATCCTGAAGTTGGCTCTTATATACGTCTTTCTCTTTTGGGTCTTTAGCAGCCTTATACAGTTTCACCAGGCTATCCGAAACCTCTTTGTTATGGCTCAAATACTTCATGTCATCATAAAACAACTTGTTCTCAACTGATCCGGTAACCTTTAAATGCTTGGCCAAATCGTTAGTATCCGTTTCCAGGGTAAAAGTTGGCTCAGCAATAATAAACTCAAAATAGCGATTGCCCAAAGCCGGAAAAACCGCCAGGTAAACGCCGCCCGGCAACATGGTATCAGCTTTTAAAACAATGCTACCATTACGGTCAAACTTGATGGTGTCTTTTACATACTGCTTATCGCCGTAGTAATTGGCCAGTATCATGGTACTGTTTTCAAGGCCCTTTACGGTTAGCTTAATGTTCATGCCCTTGCCGGCGCCAAATGTGCAGCCTGCAACTAAAAAGGTAATGAGGGTAATTGTAATTTTTTTCATCATGGGTTTTCGTTTTAAACGCTGCCAAAAATATTCTAATTCGGTTAAAAACAGCATGTGCAATGCTAGCCTATTAAAAAATCTTAACTAATTTATAGTAACGATTATACGACAATAGGTTGCAGTGCTTTACATTTTGCGGCAGATTTTAAGAGTATTTGACAGTTTGACTAAGTTTCGAGTTACCACCAACTATTGTGGCCTATTTTTATACTAGAAACTAGAAATTCGGAACTAGAAACTAATAACTACTCCACATAAACCACCAATCCCTTCAAATACAAACCCTCCGGGTTAAAAATGCTTACAGGGTGGTCTGCCGGTTGGGTAAGGTGATGTAACACACGTATGTTTCTGCCCGATTCTATGGCGGCGGAAGTAACCGCACCGGTAAACATTTCACGGTCTACCACCTGCGAGCACGAAAAAGTAAAAACAACGCCGCCCTTTTTAATTTTTTTAAAAGCCTCGTGGTTTAAGCGCGTATAGGCTTTAATAGCCGCATGCCGTGCCGATTGGCCTTTGGCAAAGGCCGGAGGGTCTAACACAATAACATCGTAATCATCCTGTGCGGTCTTCATAAAATCAAACACATCAGCAGCGTAAGCCTGGTGCTCAACACCGCTGGCATTAAGGGCAATATTTTCATTTGTCCACTTCACAGCCTTCTCCGAACTATCAACCGAGTGCACCAAGGTTGCACCCGCCTGCGCAGCATACACCGAAAACCCGCCCGAATAGCAAAACGTGTTCAACACTTTTTTACCGGTGGCATATCGTGCCAGCAGCAAACGGTTATCGCGCTGGTCTAAAAAGAAACCTGTTTTTTGTCCCAGTTCCCAATTCACTTTAA
>CAIOTH010000049.1 GCA_903861145.1 uncultured Bacteroidota bacterium
CCTCGCGGAAAGGTTACTCTTCAGAAGTTTCTCTACCAGAGGGATGTATTTTTCGGAGAGTTCGCGCATGGTGTATGTTTTGCGCGCAAATTTAGCGACAGATTACGCCATGGGCAAGATGCACTTCACCGTATGCTTACTTTTATATTGGTTTTCTGCCTTCTTGTTCTAATCCAAAACCTACCATTTTCAAATTGAATATTCCTTACGCTTAAATTTTTCAAATCAATGTAGGCAAGTCCGGTAAAGCAACAGAACAAAAACAAATCACGGGCATTTGCAAGACCCTCATGCGGTATATGTAATTTTATAAGTTCCTCAATTTCCCTCTCAGATAAATAACAACGGACAACCTCCTCCAATTTGATTTTGTATTTCTGAAACGGATCTCTATCTGTGTAACCATGCGCTACGGCTGACTTATAAATTGTTTTGAAGGTCTGGATGTGCTTCATGGCTGAATTATGAGCGCACTTTCCTTCTTTTCGTAAATACAATTCGAAATCCTCAACGAATTGAAGATTTAGCTGATTAAATTTTATATCCTCTTTGTTATAGTATTTCTTCAAGAAGGTTATCAAGTGACTTTTACATCGTCCATATTTTTGTTGCGTGGCTTTTGAGTTGTTTCGTCCTGCAAGAACCTTCTTTCTTTCAGTAATTCTTTGGAACAAGGTCATCAAGGTTGGTTCTACCGATACATTTCCATTTTCATTACCGGTTATTTTATGACGAATCGTTTCTACGTCCAAAGGCATTCCCCGTTGAATCATTTGCTGATAAACCTCCATTGCCATCTGGTTGTATTTGTTGGTCAGATTAAGCACATAGGAGCGATCTGGGCATTTCTTGCTCAGTGCTCTTTCCCTGGCATCCCAGGATTCCTTTTTGAGGGTATAATCCAGTGATACATCGGTTCTTTTCCCTGCTAGAATAAGGCGCATATAGAGCGTATAGTCCGTACCTCCTTTCGTCCTCAGTTTCGGGTAAAAATTCACTTTTAGCGGTTGCAGTTCCATTGCGTTTAATTTCGATTAGCAAATGTTGCACTCTGAAACCAAGGCTGGTAGCGCATTATAGCGTTGTACGACGGAAAATTGAGGAAAACTTCGGACGGGATTTTTGACGCTCTAAAAACGCTCGGTGAAGCTGCTTTTCGATGCGTTTTTCTGCGTTTTTGACGGAGCGTCAAAAAACAAAAAACCCGCCAGAACTTAATACTGGCGGGCGTTTGCGCGGATTTTCGTGAACTTGCGTTTTTCTGCAAAAATCACTTAGCGGAGAGAGAGGGATTTGTACTCCGTTTGTAACTGTACTATTATCAATGGTTTGCACGATTTTTGATTTTGAGGTAGCCGAATAGGTATCTACTTTGACTATTTTCTCCCTGTGTTACCGGTTATTTGGCTACCGGTGGTTAGGTAAAGCGAAGATAGGATTTAATAAGCGAATTTCATAATTTATTGCAGTAAAAAGAGGGGAGATTTTGCAACCTCCCCTTGGGTTATACCCCCCCAAGATTATCCCTCCCCGGTTGGTCTCCACCAGAGCCGGTTCTGTTTCATCTTGGATTCTGCAACAATGCAACCTGCAACAGGATTGCACTTTTTGTATAATATACCTCCTCCATGCCTTTAAACTCAGGGCATCTTCGCTTGTGGGCTGCTCTCTATTCGATGAACCAAAACCTTTCCTTCTGTATCAGGGCTTGGTTTAGGCTGCTGATGAACTGGCTGGCGTTAAGGCTTCTTGACAAGTATTTATCAATGTAACTGTTCCTGTTAGCACCGGTGAACAAGTTGTATAGCCTCCATAGGTTTATTGTTCCATCGTTGTTGCGACAGAACGACCGGTTGGAATAGTAGTCGTTGGCTATTGTGTTTATGTGGCAATCCAAGAACTGGAAGTTAGGCAGTGCCTTTCGTTCTGACGTGGGCAGGTAGTTGTATAACTTACTCTTGCCTATCAGTTGGGCAAACTGGTGTTCTGTTATGTGCTGCTGTGTAAACTGTTCCATCTCTACCAGTGTTCCCAAAGCATCGTAGTTTGAAATCAACTGGTGTATCTCGGTGGTCAAGGCCTGTAAGCTGGTTACTTTAATCTCCTCTTTAAGGCCGTCCGTTCGAACGCATAAGTTGAGGCATACCTTATTTTGAAACCCGATGAATACCTGAAAGTGTTCGTTGCTGCCTTTCTTGTTAAACAGGTTATCCATACTGTAGGACTTAACCCCACCAATGACCAGCGAAAGGTTGTTACCCATGATGTCCCTGCTTATCTCCGGTATCTCGATAAGAAAGGCCATCCGCTCGTAGTATAACGTCCTTTCATGGTCAAGCAACTCATTAGCCGCCTTGTTCCTGGCCTCAGGAGTTCTCCCTTTGATAGGATGGCTAACCCTTATATCTGGCTGTAATAGCTTCGCGCCATTGAAGTAGTCCTTGGCTGTATTGAAGGTCGCCTGAATAAACTCTACGTGTGAAATGGTGGTCTCATTATCCTTTGAAAAGACGGGGATGATGTTCTTCTGCTCAATCTCTTGTATTGTGATTGGCAGGGTGTTGGCCTCAATGAAGCCACTGGATGATAAAGACCTCAGCCTTATTGGTGGGTCTTCTTCATGGGTGTGTTGGTTGTTTGCTGCTAAAGCTTGCATGTTACGTTGGTTTATGGTTAGGAAATGAATGAATAGTAAAAGGCCATCGTGTGCACCAATGGCCTGTTTTGCTACATTATTTTCAGAGGTCTTTGAGATTTAAAAAGTGAGGTAGACCAACTCAAAAAACGTAGCCAAAAAATATGACGCAACTCACCCCCGAAGTAGGCTCTTGTGGTTACAACATGGTAGCCTTATGCCAACTGAACGGGATAAACTTTGTGGAACGGCCTGACCTGCCTTTAACCTGCCGGCATCTCAATAATGCTATAATACAGTATTAGAATTGGCAGGTTGGCATCCATCAAAAAGGGTAGGAAATCAGGCACCTTTGAATAGGTTCTTGTCGGGAAACATAAAAGAAAGTGCAGCCTGTATGTATTTAGTCTGAGGGTCTACAGGCTGCTAAAACCGCTCAAATCGTAACCAGTTAAGCCAAAGCTAAACTCGCTTCGCCCGCTGGTGGTGTTTCTAACTTAGCTGCGCTAACCAAATCGTCAATAGCTACCTGCATCTTTATGTAATGCTTGTATATCAACTGTGCCTTTAGGCGGTTGCTGCCATGATTGAAAGTTAGAATTACCTCAACTCTGTGTATGAACTCGGCCTCTTCTGCCTTAACCTGCATTTCAAGCTTTTCCATGATGTGTTTATTTAGGGTTACTGAATACGTGTTTAGCCATTACAACCTCATGCGGGGTCATTAATCTTGGTGTCCATGGACTGGCTCGATGGGGTCAGCTTTGAGCTGGATAGAAGGTTGTTATAGTGAGCGTTGCAAACTGTGCAAACTTTGCAGCCTACCAAAAGGCCGGTGGTTTTTGGTGGTTTCTGCCTGGTTATTGAAACTTGGCAATGGTTAGTCCGGGGATATGCCCACCCCTCCATTTTAGGGCAGGGGTATAATGGTGAGCGGGTACCTTATGGCATATAGATATTGAAAATTGGTAGGGTAGGGGGTATAGGAAAGTATTTAGCAGAGGCCGGGGGTGCTGATAGGAAAGGGGTGGTAAAGGTGGGCGGGTCTTTAACTTACCGGTGGTCGTTCATCTCCTCCAAACCTGAAAGCAGTTACTAAAAAAGCAATGCCGAAAACTATATCAACCGGCCTCCATAAGCTTTTATGTCCAAGATAAATGGGAATGAGGGGATTGAAAACTATGGCGGCTACTATGAAAAAAGCGAACCATGCTTTAGATGTATCATTCCTGACTTCATAGGCATTGTAGACCGCTATACCGGTTATAATGATTCTTAGAAAAGTATAAAAACCTATTGGTAAATGAATGATGGCGACAAACAAAAGTATTGCTGCCACTAATCTTGAAAGAGCCGTGCTGGACATAGTATATCAGGTATTCGTTTATTTAAAGCCTACCCACTTAATAAGTTCATCTCCCAAAACTGCACTCCAATATGCGATGAATAGAACTGCTGCTAACGCTATCAATAGCTGTATTCCTATCAATAAGAAATAGAGTATAAGAAAGATTACGCCTAAAGCAAGTGGAAGAACGGCAATGAAGCCAAGAATGTAAAGCAATACGATTAAATAGTTAACCGGTGTAAAAGAGTCTGCGAATCTCGTAAGGTACTTGGCAAAGGCTAAAATAAATAAGGTGGCTAAAGCACTGGCACCAATAATCACCCAAAAATAGTTCTCTAAAAAAGGAGGTGGCTCAGGAATTTCACCAGGGTCTGTTTGGTACCAAAATTTAACATCGAAAAACCATAGTTTATAAGCTGCAATAATGTATATCATAACAAAAATAACATACATGAACCGAGTGCGTTCATTCAGGGCAGCAATTAATTCAGCAAACCAAGATAGCAGGGATTTCACCATAGTAAGTTTTAAAGGATGTGAACCGGTTACTGGTGGAAGGATTCTTATTTCTGTACCACTATACGTTTACTGATTGCTCCGGCCTGACCTACTACCTGTAAAACATAAATTCCATTGGCAACATTGTTAGTGCTGATGTGCAGGCTTTGATTTTGCTGTGCTGCATCTAAAGCCTGGGTATAAACTTCCCTGCCAAACTCGTCAAACATTTTTATAGCCATATTCCCATAGCTGTTTAGGTTTACTGTCAACTGCTCAATAGCAGGGTTTGGGTAAACAGTGAAATCATTTACCATCACGATGTTTGCAATACCGGTGCTGTTTAATACGATTAAAGTTCCAACATTTGAAGTATCAGCGCAAGAATCACCTGATACAATACAACGGAAAAGTTGATTGTTGTTTAAGGTCGTTACGTTTGAAACAGTCATTGTATCATTTGTTGCTCCGCTATATTGTCCTGCATTACTAACAGTTTGCCAGCCTAAACCTGAATTAGTCTGCCATTGATACGATGCGCCTGGCTGTGGGGGAGATAGTGCAAATTGTGCATTACCACCTGTATTTATATTTTGATTTGATGGACTAATGTATGCTTGCTGTAGGCTGGCCAAAGTAACCTTTGTTGTTCCTGCACAGGTTGCAAAAGCAACTCCTACATTTACTTGATAAGTTGTTGGCTGCTGTGTAGGAGTTACTGTTATTGAAGATGTATTTGCTCCGGTACTCCATAAGTAAACGTTTCCTCCGCTTGCTGTGAGCGTAACAGTGCTTTGGCATGTTACAATAGTGTCGCCTGATGGGCTTATGCTTGCTGTTGGTGTGTTCATAACAGTCAGCGTTTGGTTTACATTACATGAATTTCCATCAGTTATGGTTACTGTATAGGTGGCTGTTTGTGATGGACTGACTATAATCGCTGCTGTGGTTGCGCTTGTACTCCATAAATAAGACGTGCCTCCATGTGCTGTTAGTGTGTCGCTTTCACCGGAACAAATAGTATCGCTCGTATTACTGTAGGGGTCTAAAAATACGTTTCTATTGGACTGAGTTGAAACGTAGACTGAACCGCAGTTGACTTGGGCTGAAGAAAGAACTGCTACAAGGCAAAGAATGAATAGAAAAGTGGCTTTCATAATGTGTAAGTGTTTTATTGTAAACTAAAATATACTCTGCCGCATGGCATATCTGCGTAATGCGTAAACTGACTTAATGCACCGAACAACTGGCAGTAGCGGTTGCTGTAAATTGCCCTGGGACAGACGTTGCTTCCGTAGTGCTTACAAATGTCGTCCCTTCACCATTACAAGTATTAGTTGCAGCGCTGTGTGTAGCATTGGGGATTTCAAGGCCTGAATTATTTACAGTGGTTGTTGTGGTTTGACCAGTTGATACTGGTGTTATGTTAGTTGTTTCAACGCATGTACAAGTCCACGTTTTTTTACATGAGGAGATTGTTATTGTCGTTAATACGATGAGAAGGAGGGCTAAGTTTTTCATGCTGATTTGGGTTTATTGATTAGCTAATGTAGAATATTATTTCAAAATAGGACATTTAAGCCCTAATGAGATAATTACGTACTGCTTCCCTTCGTGAAGTGAAACGTAAACCGGCTAAACCAAACATTACAAGAAGAAAATCCTATAGAGATGAGGTAGGCATTAAACGATTCGGCGATAGGATGAGGGAATTGCGAAAGACGAAGAATGTAACCCAGGAAGAACTTGTTAGGCGCACTGGTTTTGACTTACGGCAGATTGGAAGGATTGAACGTGGTGAGGTAAGTACCAACCTAAGCCATGTTTTCAAGATAGCCGAATGCCTTGGTGTACCGGTGCATGAACTTTTCACTTTCCCTGAACCTAAGCCAGCCAGCAAAAAGGTCAAATAAATCACATTGGCTTATGGCTTCAAAACCTGCTATTATTTGGCATTACACTACTAAAGAAAAACTAACCGCTATCCTTTCAGATGGTAAGCTGAAAGTATCAGAGGCTGAAAAGCGTCTTAAATTGCGCAAGCCCGCTCTTTGGTTTTCAGCAAATCAAGTATGGGAACCAACAGCTACAAAAATGATTGGTGATGGCCTGGGTAATACCAGACAGCTAACCATTCAAGAACAACATGAGATGGTAGGATTAGCAAGGATTGGCATAAATTACAGTTCTGGTTACATCACCTGGGCAAAATATCGCCACGAATCAGGCTTAAATCATTCGACCTTGGATTCGATGGAAAAAGTTGGTATAGAAAAAGGAGGCAATCCTGCCGATTGGTTTGCTACTTTTAAAAACGTACCAGAAGAAAAATGGGTCAGTGTGCAGGTTTGGAATGGGACTGATTGGGCTGAGGTGGAAGATGAAATTGAGTAGAAATTCCCTTATCAAAGTAAGTGTTTTCACTGTTTTCACTGACTTTGCTGACTTGACTTTGCGATTTGGAAATCTCAATAAAATTACGTACATTCGTTATCTAATGAGCAACCAACCTGAATAGGAGCCGAAAGGCTCATACAATCGAACCTACCGATTGATTTTGTTTGTATCAATATAAAAAGCATTTAACCTTAAGCACTGGCTTTGCTATGCTTGCGTTTGGTTAATCAAATCAATAACTAAGACAGAACACTATGAAAATAACAATGTGGTTTAAGTCCCTATGGGATAGCATAAGTCAGCGTAATTCTTCACAGCCTCGTATGCTTGATTCAGCTCGTTTGATAGACCTGTTGCTGGAAAGCCCTGAACATGCTGGTTTGAAAAAGAACTTAGATGCTGTAGGAGGTTGGAGAGATGCAAAGAGGCAAATTTAGCTTTGTCCACTGGACAAGACCAAGTGCTGACCTTCTGTAATATCTCTGCTATTATTCTGTAATGCTCACCTACATCATTAGCGTTTTTTAGGCTTTCTATTAGAGGCTTAACTTCTGCTGTTACTTCTTCTTGCTTAATCATAGCTATGGTTTTTACTGACTTAACAATACTACAAACCTAAACTTTTTGAACAAAAGATAAATAAGAACCTATGCAATCAACACCTTTAAAACGTGAAGCTGTACTGGCTATCTTTGGAACGCAGGCCGGTAATAAACTGTTTAACCTGCTTGGAACCTGCTGTAACTCTCAACCGGCTATCCAAATAGCGTTTAATGCTACGTGTGCTGGTATTGATAAAGCTACAGGCGAACAAACCTATAACGTAACTGCCTCTGCAATTTACAATACCAGTATCCCAGGCATCACCTCGTTATTTGGCTATTTCTCAAATGCGCCTTTCCCTAACTGGTCGAATGTAACCAGTGATACGCTTAACAACCTCAACATTAAAGAGGCTACAATTTTCGTATCTAATATTGTGGCTGGCGTACCGATAGTATTAGCCAGCCTAACCGGTGTTAAACTTAATGCTGGTAGCTACTTTTTTATGTTGACAGACAATAGAGGCAGCTACTCAAACCTGCTTACTGTAACCGTGCCTACCTGTGGCGCATCAAGCCCAAGTACACCAGCTTCAACCCCGGCTTCACAAAAGACATTGCCAACAGGTTAATGAACCTTTAATGGTTACGCCTTTTCACCAAACCAATTAAAACCAAACCAATGACAACTGATAAAACATACGCTTTTGATAGTTTAGATGCCAAACAACTGGACGGCAAAGGAAAAAGCTGCTCCTGCAATAAGGTTACTTCAAAGTATCAGCAGCCTTCTTTTTTTCAGAGCTTATCTGATTACTGGGAGCAGTTTTCGTTTCTGTATCTCCATGAGGCTTCTGTATATCTTGCTGTACTCCTTTCTGTGATGACTGTATCTGCTTTAGTGTTAAATTTGTTTGCGTTGCTGTAAATGCTATCCCTATCATAGTTAATCCCAAAGCAATCCAGGCTATCCAAAGGGTATTTCTTGAACGCTGATGTTCGAGTAACATAAAAGACTGGGTGTTCCTAAGTACGAAATCACAATCCTGATGCTCATTTAGGTTTTCTATGCCTGTAAATTCTTTATCATTTGTAATGTGAAAGAAACTATCTACGAAACAATGTCTTATTGCAATATCTACGCAATTGTTTTCGCAATCAAACCCCTCATCCTTTAACTGCTTATACAAAGTGTTATAAGAAATACCTGTAAGTAATCTGCTCTGACCAATTTGAAGGATTCTAAAATACAAATCCTTATAAGTACGTTGTTTCCTAAATAGATTCCCCATGCGAAGGTTTTAGGACGAATTTAAACAAAGAACAAATAATGTCGCTCTTTCCTGTGCTTACTTTCTAAATGTCTCCTGTTGCTTGCATCTTTTCATTGTTCCTGGCAGAATCGTAAAGGGATTTATAAATCTAAAAGTGTAGCCAAATAAATTATTACATTGTGGCTCTTTATCACTTAGGCTAATTTTAAATTGACTACTAATGTTTGAATTTCAACTCCCCGATTTCAGCGAAATTATGCCAGACGGAAGGCGTATGTTACTTGAAAAGACAGTTAAACACAATGGGGTTTGGAGAGTACATAAAAGCGACCCTGACGACCTTTTCCCAAGCGACCCACATGCTGATAGACAGGATGAGCCAGAAAAACTGGATTTGTATAACGGAAAAGTTTACGACAAGAAGACAGCTAAATTCTTATATCAGTTACCTGATAAAGCAATGAAGTACATTTACAATCAGATAATGAGTTGCAAGGAAGATGTTATTAAAAATAAGTTAATCGCAAAGAAAAGTTCAATCACATACCTATAATTTACGAAATGGAAACAGCCGAAAAAATAGCAGCCCTTGAAGCGGAAATCGCTGGTATACGTTATCAACTTATGCTCAAAGGAACCCAATTGGATATTGAAAGGCAGAATTTCAGCCAGCACAATATTACCAAAATTGACGAACTAAGGGCTACTGTTAATGAACTGCGACAACAACTAAACCAGAAGGTTACGGAAATCAGCAAACTGAAATTTCGTTATTACGTTGAGTATGAAGTTCGCACGCATAATATTTGGAATCATCAAGTAGAAAGAGAAATTTATAAAGAAGCCCTTCTGTTAAACGAAGACATTCAGATTGACCTACCAAGCGGCGATAATTGGAACCTCGATGATGAGAAGGTTTTAAGTTTTTTATCGGACTTGTTAAGTTTGTTGAAGCACAAATTTGACGAGGTAGCTTTGCTGCGGGTAAAAAGAATATAAAAAAAGGACAGGTTGTTGGCCTGTCCTCTTGTGCTCTGTTATACCAGTGCGTCTTTAGAATGTACTACCTACTGCTACTTAGTTTGCAGGCTTGGCAATGTTTGCAGGTTCACCTTTTGGTAAAGGCCGTCTTTGGCAGTAGCGTATTCAATTAGCTGACCGGCCAACAAATCTTTCAGGTAAGTTGCAACAGTGCGTGCGCTAAGTTCTAAAGCTTTACCAACTTCAACCGCTTCTGAACTTTTGAACGTTGCACTGTTGGGTAATGCCTGTAAGAATTTCATACGCTTTGTGGTCTTCTTATCAGCTTGTTTCGGGATTTGTTTAAGCATTAAGTAGGCATGTTCCTTAAATACCTGGCTTAACGCCATTGCCGTGTTGAACTCCGTATCTTCGCAAAGCATATCAGTCCCCGTGGACTGGCTTTCAGCCCTTTTCAGAATGGATAGGGTCATTGCTATACGATACAGGATTAAACCAAGGCGCATGACGCTGGCCTTTGCTTCTTCGCCTATTAAAATAGCACCTTCAATTAGCCATTGGCTGCAAACTTTATCAAGCATTGCTTCTTGTTCTGCTGTTAGCCTGAACTTAATTTCAGATTGATTCATCACCATTGAATAACCGGCGACCTTCTCCGCTAACCCATCGAAGTAATCCGTTAAGTTACCTTTGTTTTTTGGAAAGGCCGGTTTCCATTCAGTCGTACCCTTAAACGTATAAAAGCAGAATCTGCTGAAAAGACCATCAGCTACGCCTTTTATTATGCCACCAACTTGCGAGGGAGTGCCGGTAAGTAGAACTGATAGGCGGGGACAATCAACCTCCTTAAATTCTGAACTGCCTTTACGACTGTAGGAAATAGGCTCATGTTGGAATGCCTTGCGAAGTTTATCAGAAAAGCTGCCCCAATCCTGGTTAAAGCTTCCTGCCATTGTATCAGCTTCTGTTTCGCAGAACGTACCGGTTCCACCATTTGCTACTAAATGGTCTATCACCCGCGAAGAACTAACATCGCCTGGTATGAATAGAACCTTAAAAGGTGGTTCAATTGGCGGGGTAAGAGTTGATAAATCTATTTCCTCCTTTTTAGATTTCTTCATCAACCCGTTATATGCTTTTACCTCCAGGTCGTACTTCGTCCTCTGCTTTTTGCTTTCCTCAATTAAGCTGCTGTGTATATTACTGCCTAACTGTTTACCAAAAACCATTACGCCTTTACCACTTGCTGCCGGTGCTACAATAAAACTGTATAGGTTAGGGTAAACTGTACGCTGGCTGTATTCGCCTGACACGGTTTCGAAACAACCACTTAGTACCGTTAAGGCACTTATTAAATATACGTCCCGCTCTCGTTTGTTATCAAAGCTTTCGCAGCTATCTTTTAGTAAAGCCGGAAGTGTTGTAAAAATACGGTCGGGTATAAAAGGCGTTTTGTACAGTGGATCGTCTGTATCTTTTTCTAAAGTATCAGTTGCAAAGTCTGCAAGCTTGCAATCTTCACTTTGTTTTACTGCTGTTTCATCTACGCCTGGCTGCACTGGCTCATTATTTCCATGTGCGTCTGACGGTTTTTCATCTTGCTTCTCCGTAGGTTCGTCCTCGGGGCAGTCTTTCGATGGTGCTTCTTCCTTTGCAGGTATTGCAAGGTTTGCAGCTTCATTATTTTCCTCAACTGCTGTTAAGGTGTCTTTTGGCGAAGTTATTTCGCCTGTGTTTGGTAACTCCATGTTGTTTGATTAGAGTGTTAGAAATTACTTCCAACATCGGGTATTCCGGTGCGTTTTTACTTTGGTTTTTCGTTGGTAGAAAATAGTAACTTGATAAAGCATCAAGCGGGTTTGTTCCTCTTGTTCTTTTCGAGAATACGGGATATATCTTCATTATCGTAATATATCAACCCTCCCAACTTAGTGAATGGGATTGTGCCACTGATTCTGAGATTTTGCAATCCCGAAGAAGATAGGCCTAACATTTCCATTACTTCATTTGATTTAAGCCACTTTTTGGGCATGGTACCAGAGCGGTTCATAAGGTCGCTTAATGCCTTTAAAATGTCTGTCTTCGCCTGAAGAAGGTCTGCCTTTGTAATAAGTTCGTCTGCGTTCATCGTGTTATTATTGATTGTGAAAAAAAAGCCCGAAGCATTTTGACTTCTACGTTATAGGCTATGCCTAACGTGTTGAAGTATCAATCAATGAAATAAGGTTGATGAACCTTTAAATTATAACCAGCATGTCAAAGAACTGCGCCCCGTTAATTTTAGGGCTTTTTAGTAAACAGTAGCCAAGTGGGTTTGTTCACCTGGCTACCATTTCCTTGGTAAAAGTAGTACGAAATATGCGTTGGTACAAGAGGCGCAATTTATCTGCGGTACTTTTTAACAGATTTTAATTTTCTCTGCGGTTATTCATCGGTACCTGTCTTTACCGGCTTCAATGCCATTCTGCTTCTAAGGTCTTGCATTTCTTCGGAAACACGGGAGTTGAGCATTCGACTGTAGACCTTGGTTGTTGCTAAGTTGGTATGGCCGAGCAATTTTGATACGACTTCAAGGCTAACACCGTTGGCAAGTGTAATAGTAGTCCCGAAGGTATGTCTGGCTAAATGGCTGCTGATGTTCTTGGTTATTCCGCAGAGGTCGCCTATCTCCTTCAAATACCCGTTCATACGCTGGTTACTTAGCACCGGCAATAGAACGCCCTTGCTGTAACATTCAGGGTGTGCCTTATACTTGTCAAGGATTGCAAGGGCTTCTGGTAACAGTGGTACGTTTATAGCAGTGTCGGTTTTAGTTCTGCGTGTGCTTATCCACTGCTCACCGTCTGCGCCCTTAACAATATGTTCCTTCGTCAACTTCTTAATATCAGCATAGGCCAAACCTGTGTAGCACTGGAATAGGAAAATGTCGCGTACTTGGCTTATGCGTGGTATGGTAATAACCTTTTTCTGTATAGCGTCAATTTCCTCCTGTGTAAGATAGCCCCGGTCTACCTTTTTCAGTTTGGCTCTATAGCCCTGGAACGGGTCTACTGTAATCAGTCCTTTAGCTAAAGCCTGCCGGATAATCTTCTTAAAGTTCTTCATGTACTTTACTGCTGTATTATTGGCGCAGTTACGTACAGTCCGCAGGAAGTGGTCAAACTCCTGAATGAAAGTGTGGTCAACATCAGTAAGAAACACGTCGGTTAACTGGTACCGGTGGGCTGCAAATTCTTTCAGGTGTTTAAGCGCCGTTTCGTAGCGTTCGTAGGTGCCTGCGGCAAAGTCCTTGCCTATTAGCTGCTTTACCTTTGCGTTATGGTCTTCAAACAGTTTGAACAAGCTTTTGGCCTGCTGTGTTAGGCCTAAGAATGAGTTTTTAATGGTCTCGGCAGTAACCGGCTTGTTAGCATCCATCAGTAGCTTTTGGTGCTCGTAAACTTTTGCCCTAACTGAATCAATGTACTTGTTTAGGCTTTGTGCTTCCTCGTTGGTGCCTTTAACGTAGCCCTTCGATGGTAGCCATTTTGATATTGCTACTTCGCGTTTAATAGCGAGTTCGCAGCGTTTGCCGTCTACTGTAATCCGGCAGTAAATTGGTGCCATGCCCTCGGCATTGGCTTTCTCTTTTCTGATGTGAAAGAGCATGTTGAAATTCTTTGTCATAGTGAGATACCTGTTTTAGGTTATGCAAAAGTAGTACCTTGGTAGGAGACGTACAAGTTTTACGTAACATTTTGTTATAGAATTTTGTCTCTGAAAATCAGTCTTTTACCAATAGACTGGATACCTAATAGGCTCGGATTTTATGGGTATCCGAATAGGTATCGTAAAAAGTGAAATCTGGTGTAAAGTGTGGTAGTTTGATAAAACAGAAACGCCCTGTAAGCATTTAGTTTACAAGGCGTTAATGATGTTTGGTGTTTATGGAGCGGAGAGAGAGGGATTCGAACCCACGGTAGGCTCATCACCTACGGCTGTTTTCAAGACAGCTGCAATCAACCGCTCTGCCATCTCTCCGTGGGCAAAAATAGAAAGTTGCGACGATTTTAAAAGCCAGTTGAGAAAAACAATGAAAATTAATTTTCGACTGCGGGCATTTCCAGCTTTTTTATGCGGTAAGTTTTATTGATGTAGATGCTGGCGTTTATTTCGTATCCAATGATTAATACGAAAGCATTTATGTTTAGCCAAATCATAAGCAGCATAATTGTGCCGATAGAACCGAACACCAGGTTGAGCTTATTAAAGTTGGCTACCCAATACGAATAAAATATTGAAATGATTACCGACAGGATTGTGGCCACTGTGGCGCCGGTGGATATGAATTTATATTTTGTTTTTGTGGCCGGCCCGTAGTAATATATGAGCGACGTGCCAAAAAAGAACATGACGATAATTAATGTAAAACGCAAAATATCGAGCAGCGTGTGGGTGAGTTTGCTTTGAATTTGGAGCAGGCCGGACAATAGCGAAATTAATTCCTCGCCCAATACGATAAGGCCCATAGAGAATAAAAACAGGGTCATAAGGAGGAAGGTGATTTTGAGGGCTACCATACGGGCTTGCAAGGCTGTTCTTCTGCGATAATGGTCGTGGGACTTATCAAAAGATTGCATCATGGCAAGCACCCCATTGGACATTAAGAAAAGAACGAGGAAGATGGAGCCCGTTAAGAGGCCTCCGCGTTTGTGTTTGGCAAGATCTTTAAGTAAAGGCTCAATAAACGACTTTATGAAGTTGAAGGTGGCCTCGTTTGGCAAAACCTGCTTCAATAGCTTTAGAATGTTGGTGTCCAGATCGCGGAAATAGGGTAGATATGGGATTAGCGAGAAGATGAAAGTTAGTGTTGGGAAGATTGCCAAAAAGAAACTGAATGCAATTGACTTGCTACGAGTGGGTAGCGAGTTTTCCTGAATTTCGGCTATAAAAAACTTATAAACGTCGTAAACAGGCACGCTATCAAACCCAGGGAGTGTAAACACTTTTGATTTACGCTCCCACACCTTTAAAAAGGGGTAGTTAGCCTTTAATTTTGCCCAAATCTTATCCATCCTAACGTTACGTGTCGGCGCAAATTTAAAATTAAAAGAATGGCTTTAGCTTTTCGACCAGAATAGAAGGTACTGTTTTTATTTTTTTTGTAATCACATCAATAAATATTAATTGGGTCTCGCCTTCGTTAATCAGCACCTTGTTTTCGTTAAACACCTCGTATTGAAAGGTTACGATACGCCCGGGCATAGCGGGTATAATGGTTCTTATAGTTAGCAATTCATCATACAAAGCAGGTTGAATGTATTTAGTAGTCATCCTGGTAATGGGCATCATAGTGCCTGAATCTTCGATTTCTTTGTAGGTGACGCCGGAGTGCCTGATAGCCTCTGAACGGGCTTGTTCGTAGTAGTAACCATAGTTGCCATAGTATACATAGCCCATGCGGTCGGTATCGCCGTATCGTACACGTAGGTGGTGTTCGTATATAAACATAACGCAGAATTTAAGAGCAAGATATTGGGTTATGCCAATAAAGCCAAAATATGAATATGCAACAAGTTACAAATTAAGATATGTTACCTAATTTGATATTTTTGCGAAAACTAAATTAATATGAAGAACACCTTAAAAGTGAGTGTATTGTTTGTGATACTTTTGTCACTTAATTCTTGTTTTGTAAATCGTACTACTGTTGGCAACGGCCCAATTGGCAAAAGCCATGAAACGGTAAAGTATTCGCACCAAAAGCAGATGTATCTTTTTTGGGGATTGGTTTCTATTGGCCAGGCTCAACCTAAATTACCGATGGAATGCGGGTACCAGTTAAAAACATCATTTAACGCAATTGATGCTATTGTTAGCACTATAACCGGTGGTATTTTTAGCATGAGGACACAGAAAGTATTGGTTTTTAAGGATAGTCCATGTGATCCGAAAATAATAAAGCAAGAGCGCAAGCTTGACAAAGAAGAGCGCAAAATACAGCAGGAAGAAATGCACCAGGGTAAGTAAATTGCCTAGTGCACGTTTAGCTGATTGAGCTTTTTGCGATATAGAATGGCTGCCTTGGTTTGGTCTTCAAAGCTTTTTGAGAAGATTGAATACCCGCTCATATCGGGATTGGCGCAGAAGTATAAAAACTCATGCTCTTCCGCATTTAATACTGCATCTATAGATTTTTTACGAGGCATGCATATAAGGCCAGGAGGAAGGCCCGGATACATGTAAGTGTTGTAAGGCGAATCGTATTCTTTATGGCGCGAATTTACGCGGCGGGCATCGAAATCGCGGAGCGCGAAAATTAGGGTTGGGTCGGCCTGCAGTGGCATTCCAATTCTTAACCGGTTTAAATAAACACCCGCAACGGTCGGCAATTCTTTATCGCGGATAACTTCTTTTTCTACAATTGAAGCGAGTATGGTTACATCGGTAGGGGACAAATGGATGGCATCGGCTTTAGTTTTGCGTGGGTTATTCCAAAAGTCCGTATAAGAGGTTGACATTTTTTCGAAAAACTTCGGCATGGAAACGTTCCAGTAAAACTCGTAGTTATCAACTATAAAGCGGCTCAAAATTTTATTGGTATCAACACCTAGGCCGCGGCAAAATTCGGGGTCGTTTAGTTTTGCCAGTAGTTTTATAGAATCAATTTCGAGGGTGCGGCCTACAAGGCCTGCAAATTCCTCTTTGGTGCGTATGTTATAAATTACCAGGGTAACCGGTGTTTGTAACCCCGATTTGAGCATGTTGACTATCTGCCGGTTATTCATTGTGCGACTAAAAATGTAGTAGCCTGCTTTTACCTGCTCGGGATAGTTTTTTGACCTGCTTACAATGTCGAAGGTATTTTCGTTATGAAGTACTTCGTTTTGGCGTAATAGGTTTAATACATCGCTGTAGGTAGCACCGGTTGGAATTTTGATAGAAACCTTTTTTGCTCCTTCGATATTGGGCACCATAAATATATACCATGCTGCCCCGATTAATACAGATACCGTGATGAACAATAAGTATGAAACCAGTTTACGCATATACTAATCAATAAATTTTTCTTTTAAAGCGGTATCGGGCACCATGCACGAATCTTTTTTGCCAAACCACCGGTACCGGTATTTAGCCACAATGTTGTAAAAAAAATTGAGTATGGGGGTGGGGATAATGATAAAAATATACGCCGCACTATAAATGCCGCCGAGGCCTTTTAATATTCTTAACACAGCAACCGAGCGCAGATAAACTTTATCAGATTCGACCAGCACAATTGTGTTTAAATATTGATTGGAGAGATTGTAATTTTTAATGACTTGTAAACCGTAAGCCGATTGAAGAGAAGCAAATTTGAAGATGTTTTTTTTGTCGAGTTTGATGACCCAATTTACAGCGCCATTGCACAAATTACAAACCCCATCAAATAGAATAACGTTCATTAAAACGAAGCTTTAACAATTTTGCTGTGGTAGGTTTTACCTGTTTGGGGATTAACGGCGGTAACCATGTAAATACCGTTGTTAAACTCGCTAATATCTAATTCGTTGTTTACAACCGGTAAATATTTTACCAGTTGGCCCAAATCATTATAGATAGAAACCTGAAGCGAATTATAAGAGAAGTTTGCCTGTAAATGCGCCCTGCCATTGGTAGGATTTGGGAACACATCGAGTTGGGTGTTATCTTTTATAAGGTCGGTTACACCGGCAGAAATTGAGCTTCGGCCAAAGTAAGCACTGTCAAGTATAAGGCGTATCATGGGCGATCCCGGAGTGCCTACGGTTGATGAGTCCCAAATAGCTTCGGTATAAACAAACATGTGTTTCCAGCCTAAAGTACTGTTAACATCGTATCCTATTTGCAAGCGTCTTTCGTCGGTTTGCGCCCAGCCGAAGTAAAAATGTTTAGGTATTACTATGGCAGAATCGAGTACGTAAGTGGCAAAACCATTGGCTGAATCCACATAATAAGGTTTTTGGTTAATGAGGCTAAAAATGGGAGTATCGAGATAGGTATAATCGCGTAGTTTGATAGAATCCCAGGCTTGGAAATTGAAAACCAAATCGCCCACGTAACCTTCAACCTGCGCAAACATTATCTGGAAAGCAACAAGTGTATCAGGACGATTCAAATTGAATTCGTAAGCGAATTTTTTAAGATCGAGACCAGTAAGGCCATAGGCTTTTTCGGCGGACCCATCATCGTAAGCCAAAACGCTTCCAAATGTTTGCGTGTGCCTGATTGTATCGTTAAGCTGCAATACATCGTTAGTAGAAATGAAGGCCTGCGAGTTGATGACAAAACTATCGGTAGTAACGGTTGGTATGTGGTATTCGACTGAAGGAATGACCTGTGCGTAGTTATTAGGGCCGGCGTTGAAGGTAATTGCATTGCCGGCAATTGTGCCAGGTGTTGGATACACTTCGGCCGCCGATTTGTTTAAATCGGTTGCGGGTGGGTTTGTTAAAGCGATGGGGTTAAGGTTGTGGATGAGAATGTTTATACTATCCGAAAGGTCATCGGGATAAATGAATTGGTCGGCCGGTTCCTGTGTAAAGTTTTTAAGGATGGTTGGAAAGGGGTAAACAAATGCAATATCGCGCAGCACTGAATCGGTGGAGCTTCGATTTTTATCGAGTTTTACATAATCAATATGCCAATGATTGTCGTTACCGAATAAGGAGCCTACATTGCGAAAACGGAATTGAAAAGTGTGAAAAGATGGATCGAAATAAGGATAGCCGGCGGTTGAATATGATGGCACCTTTATGAGCACCTGCGCAAAGCTATCGGGCACCCAGGGTTGGTAAGAGTAACCGGTATCAGCCCACATAATGTTCCAGGCACCTGCTGCGTCTCTGAATTCAACCACCAAAGAGTCGGTTATGTCAGGGTAATCGCCGTTGCCCTGCGCTTCGAAAAAGAAACTGAGATAAACAGAGTCGGCTTCGGTGAGCGATGAAATGTCGATGGGGTTGGACGTAAGATAATCGGCAGTGCCATAGGTACTGGTGCTGCTGTTATTATATGGCAGGCCGTATTGGTTTAGCCCATCTAATGTTGCCACACCAATTGTAGGCGGATTAATGGGATAGGTGTTATTGATGTAAGCGTAATCATCGAACCATAACGTGCCGGGTTGGCTTGTAGCGAGGTTGACTAAAGGGGCAAAGGTAATAGTATCGGGTGTGCCAACGACTACCGAGTCGATTGGATAGCCGGTGGTGCTGTCCCAATCGGGATAGCGGCTGTATGCAGGCCAATAGAGTAATATTTGAGGTGTGCCTGAAAAACAGCCATTGGTTCCGTTTCCGAAATAAGTAAATGTAATTGGGCTTTGAGGAAAGGAATCGACTATTTGGTGGGTAAAATCCCAGCGATATGACCATGAAGGAGAGGTAATGAAAGCACCTTGCACGGTGTTGAAACCTTCGGGGCTTAAACAGCCGCTAATTACGTTGTAATAGCTGGCTGTGATATGCTGGCTTCGCCAAAGATAGTTTGGGGTTCTATCCACCGAAAAATCATCAACAAATGGTAAGTGGAGCGTATCGGCTGTAACAACTGTGTAGCCACTATCAACCAAATAGCGTAAAGAATGCCCTTGGGGAGGCATATTAGCGACCCTTGAGAAATATAACTTTGGATTATACTGAAGCGGACTAATTTGCTCAACCTGCGCGGAAACCCATTGAACCCCAAGAAGACAAAGAATAATTGTAAAAAAATTTCTCATGTTAATTTCAAAAGATTCAAGTAAACGCAAAGAAACAAAATTTATTGGGTGGCGATTGTATCGACCTTATCGTAGAGACTCGGGTCGGCTATGATACCCTCAGGAAGTTCTCTTGCCAGGAATAGGTCGATTGGTTCTCCCATACGGATTGACTTGCCCTGGCCATACTCCGGCACTTGTTTGTATATAATGGCTGATGCAGTATCATTAACGCCATCTTTAACAACTACCGAGCCAATATTAAGCGAATAGCCTTTTAGCTTAAACTCGGCATCTTCATACCTCATTCCTATTAAGTAAGGCACTGAAATGCGGCTGCTGCCCAGGCCATCGCCTAAAATCAGCACTACGGTTGTTCCTTTTGGTACCTTGGTTTTGCGTGCTACATCGCGGCCGTTTATTTGCATGCCGATAACGGCGTTAAGATGCGGATCGGGCTTATAAACAGGTTCGCCCACTTTAAGGCCATAGCTTTCGAGCTGCATTTTGGCGTATTTTAATGAGCTACGGCCCACCAAATCAGGAACCTCGGTTGTGGGGGCGTTAATGGCGTTTAGTGTTAAATAAATGGTTCGGCCTTCTTTTACTTTTGAGTTTGCTTTAGGGGTTTGATCGACAATTGAAAAAGGGGGCTTTTTCATGTCGTACACCGAATCCATAATTTGCCACTCCAGGTTTTTACCCCCTAATATGGTTTTAACCTGGGCAAAAGACATTCCTCTTAAATCGGGCACGGTAATGCTTTCGCCGTGGCGGGTGTATGAGTTTAGCCCTCTTTGCACGATAAAAAGCAAAACCATAATGATAGCAAGGGCTATTAAGACGTTATAAAGTAATGCTTTGGTGAAATA
Organism: uncultured Bacteroidota bacterium; assembly: GCA_903861145.1. Taxonomy (GTDB): domain Bacteria; phylum Bacteroidota; class Bacteroidia; order Chitinophagales; family LD1; genus Bog-950. The sequence goes on from CAIOTH010000049.1 coordinate 20,248, forward strand.
CTTTTTAAACAATGGAAAAGGGTTTTATGATACCTAAGTTGTTAATGAAACGCGAATTTGGGAAAAAACAGCTACTCGTCAACATATTCAATTTTTAAAATCAGGCGGCAGCGGGCTTGTGCTGTTGCTTTAAACATTCTTCAATCGATATTTCGAAAAGCCTTTCGAGGCTGATACCCATGGCTTTTGCTTGTTGAGGCACAATACTTTCTTCACTAAGGCCGGGTATTGAATTTACTTCCAGCATATAATGGTCGGTGCCCTTTATGATAAAGTCAATACGGCAAATGCCTTTAAAATCAAGCTTTTTGTAAATAAATTCGGAGGTTTGCTGAATGTTTTTGGCGATAGCCGGGTCAATTTCAGCGGGAGTTACCTCTAACGAATTACCTTCATATTTGGCTTTGTAATCAAAAAACTCGCTTTTGCTGCGTATTTCGGTAATGGGTAAAGCGGTTACTTTGCCATCGAGGGTTATTACCCCGCAGGTTACTTCGGTTCCCTTCAAAAATTCTTCTACCAAAATTTCATCGTCATATTTAAAGGCGTTTTCGATAGCGGGTAAAAGCTGTTCCTGGCTGCTGACTTTGGTTACACCATAGCTTGAGCCGTTTTTGTTGGGCTTAACAAAAAGAGGCAGAGCCATATCGGGCGCTTTGTAGCTAAATCCTTCCCGCTTTAGTAAAACTGCTTTTGCGGTCCGAACACCAAAAGGTTCAAGGTATTCTTTGGTTCTTAACTTATCGAAAGTAAGTGAAGCCTGAAGCACACCGCAACAGTTGTAAGGTATTTTAAGTATATCGAAATAACCCTGCAATTTGCCGTCTTCAGCAGGCGTGCCGTGGATCGCTACAAAAACAGCATCGAAGGTTATTTTGTGGCCTTCGATGGTAAAACTGAAATCGTTTTTGTCGATTTTAAGTTTTACGGGGTTTTCACGCTCAACAATCCAATCGAGGCCTTCAATAACCACTTTAAATACGTTGTATTTATCCTTGTTGAGGTGCTTGCAAACAACGCCGGCACTTTTTAGCGAAATACCAACTTCGCTTGCCTCGCCACCGGTTATAACCGCTATGTTCTTTTTCATGGTATGGTTTCTCTCTATTTTTGCCTGAATAACTAACGCTAAGGAATCATTTTATTGGGGGTAACTATATCCTTTCTTTTCAACAAACCGAACAATTATACCTTCGCGCACAGAAATTTAGACAAAAGGGGGTTAAATGCGGTTTAACACAAAGAGCACAAAGGGAAAGCAAAGAACACTAAGAATACATTTTTTTGAAGCTGAAAATAAACGGTTGTATGAGCAAAAGGATTGAATATTTGGTTGAGTTGGGGAAGCGGATTGGCACTTCGGAGGAATTGCAGGAAAGTGTGATTTCAGCAGGACATAAAAATGCGTGGTTTACAAAGGAGTTTGTGCAATATGCGTTAGATGCGATTGCCCATGAAATGTTGAGTGAAAACAAGCTAAATCAATGGCTGGCGAAGTATGATATGCGTGAGGTTAATAAAACCGTTGGGCTTATTTTTGCGGGGAATATTCCGCTGGTGGGGTTTCATGATTTTTTGTGCTGTTATGTGGCAGGGTGTGAGATGAAAATAAAGCTGTCATTGAAAGATGATACTTTGTTTAGCGAGGTAATGAATATTTTGTTTGAAATTGACCCTACAGCAAAAGAGAAAATTGAAATTATTGATACGCTGAAGGATTTTGATGCGGTTATAGCTACCGGAAGCGATAACACCAACCGGAATTTTGAATACTACTTTAGGAAATACCCCAAAATTTTACGCAAAAGCAGGAATGCGATAGCCATATTGACGGGAGATGAGACAACAAACGATTTGGAGCTTTTGGCTGATGATATTTTTCTGTATTTCGGATTTGGGTGTAGAAATGTATCGAAGATATATGTACCGGTGGGGTATGATATTACAAAGCTGTTTCCGCATTTTGAAAAGTACAAATGGCTGCACCAACACGGTAAGTACATGAATAATTATGATTACAACCGGACGTTGCTGTTGCTGAATAAAACCCCGCACCTGGCCAATGAATATATTGCGTTGGTTGAGAATGAATCGATACCATCGCCGATATCGACGTTGCATTACCAGTTTTGGCATGATGAAAATGTGCTGAATACTTTTTTGAAAAAGAACGCGGAAAGAATTCAATGCGTGGTATCGGGTGAGCCGGAGAGATGGAAGCTGGCTTCATCTGTAAAATTCGGGCAGTCGCAACACCCGGAATTGTGGGATTATGCTGATGGGGTGGATACTTTGGCGTTTTTGTTGGGGTTGTGAATAAGCACAGAAAATCATTTCGCACGGAGACACGGAGTTTTAGCAGCCGAGAAATGCATTTTAAATGGGTTACATATTGCTAAAATTTTGGCAAATAGTTTCGGGGCTTGTTGTTTTCGTTATTTTTGGAGTGTAAGCATAAAACCAATCCATGAAAAAGATATTTGTTGTTGTAGCAATTGCAGTTGTTAGTATTTCGTTACCGGCGCAAACCAAATCGGGGTTTACACCTTTCCATACTTATTTTGAAAAGCAGCATGGCGACCTGCAAAAGTTGGGCAACCAGCGCGAGGTGATTTATAAGGAGATTGGTTACTCGCACGATACTTATGTTACGAGCGCGGGAACCTGGACACCGGCAGATTCAGGAGTATTTTACTACAGCCAAAATACCAACCAGGTTTGGCAGATTGCCGGCACTTTTTTAAATTTTGTTCAACCTAACTGGGATACGACTGGGCAGGTAATTGATGCCGTTGATGCCAATGGCTTTGTACAAAGCATTACAGGCCAGGTTAGAAATGGTTCAAGTTGGGTGAATAGCTATTCAATAGCGTTCACTTATTACGCAGTTGCGCCGGTGGGATATTTAAGCACTGAAATAATTAAAAATGCCGGTGGGATTGATTCAATTGGTTATGATTATACTTTTGATAGCATTGGGCGCCTTACTAAACTTGTGGTGCAAACAGGTGCCTCATTGCAAAATGACAGCCAGTATTTATACACTTACACCGGGTGGAATGTTACCCAGCAGGTAACGCAAACATGGTCGGGTTCGGCATGGGTTAATGTTGCCAACCAGTATAATAATTTTGACGCGAACGGGAATAACATACAAAGCACCGGTTATACCTGGAACGGTAGTGCATGGGTAGTTAACAACCAAATCATTAGTAGTTATAGCGCCAATAACCATTTGCAAACTTATTATTACTACTTGTGGGATGCATCGGCCAATGGCGGGCTAGGCGGATTTGTAAATAACTATTATGAGAACTACCAGTATGTGCTGGATGAGAATACCCAGTTTCAAAATTATAACTGGAATAGTGTGTTAGGCACGTGGACGCCGGACCTTTCAATTACTTATAATTACGATAGCCGGCATAATTTAGTGTATGAGCAAGACCAACAGTTTGCCAGCGACACTTTTGGGAATACTGACTTGTATTTTTATTACTATAGTCCGTATGATGTAAGCGCAATTTATGAGGTGAAAAATGAACTGAACGCCGGTATTTTTCCTAATCCTATAAGTGATGGCTTGACTAATGTGAGTTTAACCACTGTTACGGCGGGTAATGTTGCTTTAAATATTTATGATTTGACCGGTAAGTTATTGAAACACCAACTAACCAATGTTGGCATTGGGGTGAATCAACTACAGCTAAACTTGCCAGGGCTTGCCGCAGGTAATTATTATTTGCAGATTACCGATAATAGCGGTATGGCAAGCGTGCTCAAATTTATGAAACAATAGGGCAGTAATCTTCATCTGTATATGAGCAAAACCCTAAAGTATTATCTTGCCACTTACAACTTTATAGCATTTGCTTTTTGGGCGATTTACCTTGTGTTTTTTATAGCCACAGGGTTTAGGATAAATGTATACAGCATTGTGTTTTTGAATATTGCGCAAGGACTTGCCTTGTTTGAAATATTCCATGCGCTGATGAAATGGGTAAAGTCGCCGGTTATGTCGACAGTGGCGCAGGTGGCATCGAGAATTTTAGTGCTGGTGTTGATTGACAATTATTTGATGACTCAGGTGGCCTTAGGCCTCTCGTTTATTGGACCGAATGCCGATGCGCTGGAAAAGGCTGCAGAGAGCCATTGGTCGGTGACGGATATTGGGATTGTGATTGTTTCGTTTGCGTGGAGCATTACAGAATTGGTGAGGTATTCGCTTTACTTTTTGGCATTAGTGGGTAAACAACCTAAGTGGTTGGTTTGGATGAGATATTCGTTTTTCATTGGCCTGTATCCGCTTGGGGTTACCGGTGAGTGGTTTATATTTTTAGCACCGGTGATAGCGGCCGGGTTTACGCTTACCGGTTACACCTATTTTGTTGCCTTCTTGTTTTTGGCTTATGCCTATTATTTTCCGGTGTTGTATGGATATATGTGGAAGCAGCGGAAAGCAAAGTTAGGGTAAGGGAAATTGTATTATTCAGAGGATCTGATTATTGCAAACTGTTTGCAAAAGTTGCTGGCGCTCATAAAAGTGTCACATTGGTATTAATTCTAAACTATAAATACCAGGTTTCTTACTATCTTTAACGAATATGAAACCTATTCTTAATTATCTACACGAGCTTACCTTTATGGGGTGGCTTATTATCATTGTATTTGCAGGCCTTGCCCTTTTAGCCTTATATAGCCAGCTTAGAAAGCGGAAGCAGAAATACGGCGAACCGCAGTAGTTTGGCGCTGCGGCTATAAAATCAAAATTGTAGCAAGCACGGTTAATACCAGCGCTACTAAAATAAGGTCGGCAATGAAGGTTATTGCGCCAAGAATTATACCTGTAATTGCCAGTGCTTTTGCAGCCCGTCTTTCAGCACGCCGTAAGGCTATGCCGCCAAGTATGATAGCCGCCAGCGAAAGGAAAATACTGACTATTAGCATAGGCGGGGCTACACCGGTTAAGCATAATGATAGAATTGCAAGTATGCTGGATGCAAAGGATGCAATTGCAAGGGGCATACCGCCAACCCTGTGGGCCCTTGGCTCCATTTTAGCACTGACCTTATCTAATATTGCCATTACCTTTTGCTTACGTTCGGGTGATAGTTTCTGGAAGGCTTTTGAGCTCTGAATTTTTTCTAACAGTAAAGGCTTAATGGGGTTTTCATTCTCTGTAGAAGGTGCGGCTGCAAGCGGAACTTCGTTTGTATTAGCTGAGGCCTGAAGAACAGGTGCCGGGACAGTGTTGTTTTCCTTGCATAAGCTTTCTTTAAAAGAAGGTTCGGTAGGTTTTACAGGCAGGGGGGCTCTTTCGCCCGGCCAATTAACATGGGTTGGATATTGAACCTGCGCGAACTCTTGTTTAACCTTGCAGCCGCTTAAAATAAGGACTGTGGATATAAGAATTAGTATATGCTTCTTCATTTCGGACTGTTGTTTAAAGATACAATAGTACGTATTGTTTTTAATTAATTGGGTGGAAGTTGTTTTAATACATTTTGTTGCCGGGTGTATAGGGAAATAGCGGAATGTAAAAGGCAAACAACCATTGTTAGGATTAAAAGCCGGTTAGAGTAAAACTATTAGGCTTCCTTAATTTGTAGTTAAAAACCATGTCGGGCGCGGCGGCGTTCTTCTCTAAGCGCGATGGTTTAGGAGATGGGGACTGTACCGGAACGATAATAGAGATAAATGAAGAATATGCTTGCTGCAGTTAGCAGGTGCCAAAGGGCATGGCCCTGAAACATGCTATCGGGATTGCAGGCCACATTTGTTCTATCCAAAATCCAAATTATGGATGCTAAAACCAGCACGCAAAGTGCAGCCCATAAATAGTTTGTGAAGTAGTGCTCGCGGCTGATAAAAAGAAGGTAATAGCAACTGGTTAAAAACACCAGCGAAATGATTGCGGGAAAAAGGATGTTGATATTAATGAGCCAGAGTTTTTCGAAAACGAGAAAGTTTAATGCGAGTGCGAGAAGGGTCATTATAGCGTGCGAGCTTTTCCATTGGCCCTTGAAACGAAACACCGGAAAAATTTTATAAAGATTGAATGCCAGAATAATGATGGCTATGGAGTATACACCGGTTTGGTCCATTTTTTGGAAGAAGCTGCTAAGTGAGGCGTGAAAAAGAAAGCTACCAATAAAAAGGTAAAGTGCTGATAAGCCAAATGCGAGCGAGAAAATGGGGTATCGCACCAGGAAGTTATCAGATTCTTTGCGCTCGCTTTGTTTTAAATCATTTATGCCCATGGTTAAGGTGAAGAGGGCTACTAAAAAATAGCCAAGGTTGCTCCATGTATTTGACGGTTGGCGGATAAGCTGGTCCATGCGGTTTGATTCGCAAAAATGAAAGGCATTGCCACCGGCAGGTGACCAGGGCTGCCAAAAATCGGTAAATCGGAACAGGCCATAGTAGAAGATGAGGCCAGCGGTAGTAAGCAAAAAAATGCTTAGGGGTAGCGCAAAAGCTTTTGGGGTAAGATGTTGTAGATAAAGCCGTGTGCGTAACAACTGCCACTTTATGCGAACCCTTATTTTCATCATTGGTGTTTGCTATATTTTACTGAGATAAGAAGAAAAGGTTTTGTAAAGTGAACGAATTAAGGCGGGTTGAAATTGTTTCTGCCGATTTCTTTTTTCCCAGGCGTGTATTTTGGCTCCGCAAGTGTAATTTTCTTAGCGTAAACTGCTGTGAGGCCGGACGAAAAACGTAACCAACAGCGATTTTGTCTTATAGCAGCAGGAGGGGATAGTGTGGTAAGCGGATATACTTTTGTTGACCTACACTTACCCCAAGCTTACACCGGTGACCCGGCGCTTTTTGTTGAGTATTATGCGTTGAAGAAGAAAATGTTCAATTGCCGAATCGATGGGTTTTAAGCTAAGCACAATGATTATTTTAGCACCCATTAAAAAGTAGAAGTTCTCTTCGCCTATTTTTTGCGATACCCAGTGCATGATGGGCTCTTCGGCTATCAGCATTACCACTGCAATGAGGAGGGTAAGCGCTTTGGCCCTTCGGCTTACTTTGGTAATGGTTAGCTCATCAATGGTTTCCTGTAGCTCGTAATTTTTCTTTTCAATTTCGGCCTTTTGAGCTTTAATAATGGCATTCTCCTTTTCGGTTTGCTCAGCAGCGAAAAGTATTTCAGCGCGTTTTACCATTTTCTCGCCATCTTCTTTGTTTACGTCCTCGCTTACCTCGTGATAAGCTTTAAAGTGAAAAAGGGTTTGAGCGGCATTATTGGCACTTTGATAAAAATTAGATAGTAGCAAATGCAACTGAGATATTTTGGGTTTTGCTTTCAGCTCTTCAGCTTTGGCCAGAGCTTGTAGCCAGATATCCAGTGCAGCATCGTTTTGGTTTTGCAACTGATATATTTTGCCCAGTTGAATCATGTTGGTTATAGCCGCCAAAAACAACTTGCTTTGATTGCGCAATGCCAGGGCCTGTTGATGGTAATCAATAGCCTTGTCGTATTCTCCAAGGTCGAGGTAGAACGTGCCAATGTCGGACATAACCCGGCTAATTTGGTTGGCTATATTTCCTTTTTGGCAAAGCTCAAGCGCTTTTTCAAAGGCTTCTTTTGCCTGTTCGTTTTTGCCGGTGGAATGATAGGCCAATGCTTTGCCGTCGAGGGCAAGTCCCTTAAAACCAGGGCTATTTATTTTATCGGCTATTTGGATGCAATCATCGTAGGTGACGATGGACCGATCATAGGCCTTGGTTTCAAGGTATAACTCGGCTAGCTGGTAACAACTGGCAGTATAAAAAAACGGAAAGGCTTCGGAAGCCTTTAGCTTGTTATTGGCACTGTACTGGTATTTAAGCGCAAGGTCAAGATTACCAAGGGTTCGATATAAGGCCCCAAACATCATTTCGTAGAGTGCGCTTTCGGTTTCAGCTTTCTGCTCATCAAAAATCTGCCTGGCCTTGTTGGCGAATTTAAGCATGTCATCCAACCGGTCTTCGTGCATTGCCAGCAGCCCTTGCGCAATAGCAGCCAATCCGAAGGTTAGTGGGGCAGTATCCGCCTGTTGTTCTGCCCAATAGTAAACCCTGTTTAATAGCTCTGTAGCCTCGCCTTTTATAACAGCCAGTTGTGGCCATACAGCGTTAAAAAAGTCGCGGGCAGTTATTGAGCCAGTTTTTAAGGAATCAAATTGCTGTTCGAGTTTATTTAGTTGTTCGCTCATGAGTGTTTGCGAATATAAAAAAGGCAGGTGTGTTTTTGAATGTTAGGATTCGTCAGCCTTAAAGATTGTTGGATTTTGACATTATTACAGCCACCGTGTTAAAACACCTGTGTATAAGGCGAAAAGTTATCATCACCCCATTCGGATTGAGGTTGATGGGATGTATTTTTGGAAATTAAGCATAATACATTTTCGCACTGAGCAAATGAAGAGAACGCGGCGGAGTAATCCATTACGTTGGCAGTGCAAAGGAACGTTGTTTGATATGCTGATAATTGGATTTTGGTAGTTCATAGTGCGCTTAAAAAACTGCCCAAAAC
>CAIOTH010000050.1 GCA_903861145.1 uncultured Bacteroidota bacterium
GAACGGTAAGTGCCGAACGCCTTATTTTTAAAATCTAATCCTTCAACTATTTTAACCTTATCTTTTAGCGGAAAATCAGGCTTATCCAAATGTTCAACCCAATCGCATTTAATAAAATCAGCCCATTTCGACTTTAGTTTATTGTACCCGGTGAATGACTTTTTTTCTTCTTCTAATTCCTGAAGAAAGCCCGACACCATCTCCTCATCTGTTTTTGCCATTTTGTAATTTAAAGAGTGTTCAATTGTTTAATATTAATTCGCGCCCCAATTAATCAGGCACGCCGCAGCAAAATCACCGGCATGGGCAAAACCTGCCAGGCAGATAATGTCGCCGTTTTTAAAGGTGCCTTTTTTCATGTTTTCAGCCAGGGTGATAGGAATTCCCGCTCCAAAAAGGTTGGCATACATTTCAAAAGTATCCAGGTGTCTTTCGGACGGAAGTAAAGTAGCTTCTCTCCAATTGCGCAAAAATATGGGGTTGGGCTGATTGGTGATGAGGTAGTTAATTTGTGTGGTTTTTATTTTAGCTGATGCGCAAGCGTCGTAAATCATTTTTGGCACCAGGCTGTTTCCGCGCGTCATAATTGTTGAAGATTTCTCTTCCGTAAAGTCTATACTTCCTGAGGTAGTTCTGGCTTCCCAGTATTTGGCTCCGCCGCAATTAACGTACATATCTTCCGCCGAATCGGGAAAATTTTCAAGCTTAATATGGCTCACCGTATTCATTGGCTCGTTTGTAATGTAAGCAACGGCGGTGCCGTCGCCAGGTATACAGGCCTGTGCCAGCTGCCGGGTATCGGGCTAGGCAAACACCCTGCCGGCGGCAGTTTGGGAGTTACATACTAAAGCCGACTTAACGTTGTGAACTATCATGTAAGTTTTCACCAAATCCAACATGTAAATAAATGACACGCAGCCGGTGTTATGAATATCGAGAATATGACGGGCATTGCCGTTTATTCTTTTATTAAGCACCGCACCTGAGCCCGTAAAAACCTCATCGGGACATGACACGTTGGTAACAATCATATCAATATCCTTAACGTTAAGATTATTGTTCTCAATAATTCTCTGCGCGCAAATATGCATGTGGTCCGATGCTTTATCATCGCGGCCTATGTGGCGCCTTTCTTTAGTGCCCAAAAACATTTTATTTTTGGTTCTCAGCAATTCCTCGCCAAAAAAGTCGTTGGTAATAACATTCTCGGGCAGGTATATTTCAATATCCTTAATACATAAGTTTACCATAATTATTATCTGTTTGTTGGGCCGATGGGTAAATTATTTGCGTGTCTATACTCCAATATGTTTTTCAGGTTTTCCAGTTCAAGTTTATGGCCGGCGTAAAACATATTCCAAAAATTACCAACCCAGGGCCTTCCCTTTGGGGCCTTTTCAGGAAATGGATTGTCGTTGTAAAAAGGATGTTTGCAATTTTGCCAGAAAACCACAGAACCGGGTTTATTTAAAACCAGTTGGGCATCTACTATCCTGTTTAAATATATCATCCACAACTTTTCTCCCTGGTCCCAGGCACAGTGGTAGTCAACAACACCGGCTTCCTTGTTGGCAACTACTTTAAAATAAATATCGGTAGTGTTTCCTATTTTATCTTTGCCCACCATCAGCCCTTTCTCATCGGCTTCCTTAAATTCGCGCATGCTGTAGGTCCATTCCATCAGGCAGTAGGGGTCGCTCATATAATCAAACACCTTATCGGGCGGGCAGTTGATATAACTTAAAATAGGACAGAAATCGCCATACAAAGAATCATGCGTGTAAACGGCATGGGTTAATTCGGCAACCAGTCCACCCATTTCTTCTTTCGGTACATTTTCAACCCGGTAAAGATTTGGAATTGATTCAACCAGGTTCGAAAGTTTTTCAGTAGCAGTTTCGCTCATGTTATTTTGTATTAAGTTTATTAATAAAGGCCTTAAAAGGAGGAACTTCGTCTCGTGAAATATTTAAAGACAGCAAATTGACTTTGTTGTTACCGGCTGTTGCCGCCAAAGCATTATTAAGCTCTTGAAGTGAATTGATTTCGAATGATTCGAGATTTTGGAAAATGTGTTTAAAACCGTTGCCAAAGGTGGCTGGTTTAAAATTGTTTATTTCCAGCACTTCATGGTTGTAAATTTTTTCGCGTAAAGTGCACATGCCATGCGAGTTATCATTGAAAAGGAAAAAGGTAATAGGCAGGTTGTTTTCAACTGCCGTGTGTATTTCCATTCCATGTATCATAAAAGATCCATCACCTAAAAATACATACGAGCGGCCTTTACATGCAAGCGATGAGCCAATAGCCGCGCCTATGCTGTTACCCATTGCGCCCATACCCAGCGAAATGTAAAACATACTCTTTGCCCTGGGCTTTAGGTAATGAACCGCAAAAGCACCCGAATTGCCGGCGTCAACAAAAAGATGGTCTTCCGGGCGCAGTATTTTGTTTATGGTTAGTAGTATATTTTTGCCTGTGAAATGATTGTCTTCTATCTCCTCCACATGGTTGGTTAACGGCAAATTATTCGACTCAGCTGCTAAGCCGATATTATCCAGGTATTCCAGAAAGTCCTCGGCGTTCATGTTTAACGCATGCGAAAATTCGGCGGGTATTGAAATTTGGCGTTTGAAGGAAATTCATTCACTAAAATGATACGCTTATCTTTTATCAATGATAGCAGGCCAAAACTATTTAACACGTTTAAATGGCAACCCACAAATATTACATTCTTCCTGGCACTAATGGCTTCCATAGCCTTATCGTGCCCCATCATGCCTATTAGCCCCACGTATTGAGGGTGGGTATTATCAAAAAGCCCCTTTGAAACCGCAGTTAGTGCAACCGGTGTTTTAAATTTTTCGCTAACCCGGTAAATCAGGTTTTCGTCTTTTATGTGCACACATTCTTCGCCAAAAACAAAAACGGATTGGGATATAAAATCCGAATTTTCCAATACCGATTTAAAGCTTTGGTGAACAACAGTTTTTGGGGTAGTTGCATTTTCGGCTTTCCTCTCATTCGCAATAGCCACTTGCTGATTAAATACATTTTTGGAGATAAATATTACCGAGGGCCTTTTGGTTAATTGCGCGGCAGTAAATGCATTTTCAAGATGCATTTCAAGTTCATCGGCGCTCTTTACATTTGCACAATAAGCTGTTATCGGTTTCACTACCTTCAGCATATCAAAAGTATCCGCCCTGCCCGATGAATCCTGGAACGCCCCTTTCCCCTCCATGCTCTTATCAACGCTTCCTGCAAGTATAACCATCGGTATGCGACTTGAATGTGCTTCGGCGATAACGGGAACCGTGTTTAGAAAGCCTGCGCCTGAGGTTGTAAAAACCACCTGCACCTGCTTCGTTTTTAAATATAAGCCCAAGGCCATGGTACTGGCATTGTATTCGCTTTTGGCTAGTATTATTTTAATGGCGGAATGCTTTTTGACTGAAAACAGAAGGTCTTCGATGTTAGCCCCGCTTACTCCAAAAATATGATCAATACCGCAGCCGGTCAAAAAATCAGTGATATAACGGCTTGCCTGAACCGTAGCCGGTGTATGCGCATTTAAATAATTACAGATTATTTCAATTCCCTCCTGAATATTTTCCTGCGTATTGGATAGGCTTACCCGCATATAGCTAAAGCTATGGCTTCCAAAAATTTCATCAGGGATAACAATAACTCCTAAGTCTTTTAGATCGGAATATACTTTGCGCGAGTTGGAAAGTGTTTTAATATAAACGTAAAACGAGCCCTGAGGTAATACGTAACTTATTTTATGCCTATCAAGAATGGCAGTGGCAAGGGCTAGGTTATGCTTATATAAATCGTAAAATGACAGGTTACTTGAAAGCAATTTTTTAGCTACTTCCTGCCCGAAGGAAGAAACAGCGCCTATGCAATTTTGAACAAACGGCTTAATTTTGGCGAGCGTATCGTGGCTGGCCATTACCCAGCCAATGCGGGCCCCCTGCATTGGAAACATTTTTGAAAAACTACCGACAATAATTATACGATCGGAATATTTGTAAAGGTTAATGTGCTTGGCGCCGTTAAAAATTATATCGCGGTATACTTCATCAACAATAATGGTTAGCTTTTCGTGTTGCTTCAATAAGCCCTCCAGCTTTTTTTCATCGTACTTAGTAAGCACTTTTGCCGTGGGGTTGTGCGGCGTATTAATAAGCAAAAACTTTGTGTCGGCAGATATTTCAGATTCAAGCGAACTCCAATTAACCAGGTAGTCGGGGTTCTGCAAATCTATGTCGTATCGTTTTACACTGGCCTGTTGCAGCAGCGCCATTTGCTTATAAGGAGGGAAACCCGGATTGGGAATTAAAATAACATCGCCCTGGCGCAAATGGGCACGAAAAATCAAATCGAGCGCCCCTATGCCGCCATTGGTAATAATAATGGAATCTTCTTTTACGCCATCGTAATAGCGTTGAATTATCTGGTTCTTTAAAATCTTATCGCCAAAGGGTGGATAGTACTTGCTTATTCGTGGCACATTCCAAATCTCCAATAGTTCATTAATTGGAAAGAGGGAATGGTGAGGTTCGCCTACACCCAAGTTGATGGCCTTTTTCACCTTAACATGTTCTGCAGCACCCGATAATCCGAACATGATATCTGCCATAACAGTTTAATTAAATAGTGCGCCCGGTTTTTTTGTAATCGCTGAGAACCGCGAATTTACAAAAGATTCTAACCATTTGGCAACTAATCCAATACAATATGGCAAGTTGTCCCCCTCATTCTAAATTAGCTAACTTTTGGCCGCAGGGTTTAGTTAAAGCAATGAGGTTTCATATCAAAAGGATAAAATGCCACTGCGTATATCAATTCCGCTTGGATATAGGTGTGCCAAAGGTTCAATAAGTTGACCCGGTTTTATACTTGAAAATCAAATTGTTATATATTAATATTGCGGTAATTTATTATTTTATACGGATGATAAATTTGATGAGTTTGATGAAGACTTTGCTTTAAGGGATTTGCTTCGGTGAAAATATGGTTACAAAATATGTGTATTAATATGTATTTTAGGTAAATATAGTAATGTGGCCCTTTAACTTTAACATGATTTGGTTACATGAGAATTCTCATCATTTGGCTTTAATTTTTTTTGAAATTACCATTGCACTATTTGTAGCTTTGCCGCTAGTTTGTTATAAGCTATATTGGCGAAGATTACATAAAAGCCCAAACACGAATTTATGAGCGTTGCAAAGTTCCTGGAAAAGAAAATCGTTAAGCATTTGCCCTCTCTTGCAAGAGCCGTGCAAAGAAGCATGAGCGATAACAAGAAAATAGAAATGGTTAAAAGTGAAATGCGGAGTAATCCTGAACTTGCAAACTCATTTTTCCCCTATAAGGATAAGTATGCTATTAATAGCGAAATGCCTGAGAAATCCACGTCGAGGGAAGAGGTAATGAAACAAATAAAAGAGATGCATGCCATTGAAAGCAGTCCATGGAAAAGTGGTAAAATATCAGGCTCTTTCTACCATGGCGACCAAGACCATTACGATTTCCTGAATGAAGCGTTCTCTTATTACTCTCAGATAAATTCAATACAACGTGACGTATGCCCGTCATTGACAAAATTTGAAGGAGAGGTGATATCTATGACCCTGGGTATTTTTAACGGCGATGCGGTCAACAAGCGTAACCAGGGTCAAAAAGCTTGCGGATCGCTTACTACCGGTGGCACAGATAGTATCTATCAATCGGTTTATGCCCACCGCGAATGGGGCTTGGATAAAAAAGGGATTACTCAGCCTGAAATTATTTTACCAGTTACGGCACACCCTGCGTTTTTTAAGTCTGCTCATTACTTGAATATAAAGGTGGTTGTTGCCAAAACTGATGAGAATTATCTGGCAGATGTAAAAGATATTGAAAGCAAAATTACGCCCAACACCGTGCTTATTATGGGCTCGGCAGGTAATTATGGCCACGGCTTGATTGACCCTATTGAAAAGCTTTCGGAGATTGCGATTAAACATAATGTTGGCCTGCATGTTGACGGCTGCTTAGGCGGTTTTATTTTGGCATGGGCGGAGCCGCTAGGCATTACTTGCCCTGTGTTTGATTTCAGGCTACCCGGTGTTACAGCTATTTCGGCCGATACCCACAAATACGGATATGCCCTTAAAGGAACTTCAACAGTGTTGTTTAATAACGAAGAGTTGAGGCGCTACCAGTATTATGGACAAGTGGACTGGCCCGGTGGAATTTATATTTCGACAGGTTTTAATGGTAGTAAATCGGGTGGTTTGTTTGCCGCTACATGGGCGTCAATGATTCAATATGGCCGGGAGGGATATATGAAAAGAGCGAAGGCTATTTTTGATATAAATACGAAAATGAAAAACATAGTGCGCTCAATTCCCGAGTTGAAATTGTTTGGCGATTCGTTGTTTATAACAGCAATTGGTTCTGACCAATTCAAAATATATCATGCCAACGATTATTTAAAAAACAAAGGATGGAGGCTTAATGGCCAGCAACATCCCGACGGTCTACATTTTTGCATCACCGGTCCGCAAACTACCAACCCGGGAATATTAGATGAGTTTGAAAGGGATTTGAAAGAAGCCGTTGAGTATGCCAAAGTTCAAAAAGGCGATCCCAAATCTGCAGCCATGTATGGCGGTGCTGGTAGAGAAATAGACCCTTCTATGTATTTACCTATGCTATATGCCTATACCGATGTAACACAAAGTACCTATCCCTTTTAATTTCCCTGATCATCAGTAACGGTATGCCAGATAGTAGTTTGAAATGTGTTTTAGCCATTGACCTTGGCTCAAGTGGACCTAAGGTTTCAGTGGTGAATCAGAACGGAGAAATATTAGCTTCACGCTCTGGTCTTTTCGAAAATATTTACACTGAGAATGGCAAGGGCGTTGAACAAAACGCGAATGAATGGTGGAAACAAGTCCTGACCCTTTCCAAAGAAGTAATTAACCAGTCGGGTACTGCTCAAAACATTATTGCTATAAGTAATTGCGCCCAATACTTTAGCTCCGTGCCGGTAGATAAAACAGGCAATGCCGTATGCAACGCTATCATGTGGGAAGATGCGCGCG
This sequence comes from uncultured Bacteroidota bacterium, assembly GCA_903861145.1. GTDB lineage: Bacteria > Bacteroidota > Bacteroidia > Chitinophagales > LD1 > Bog-950. The sequence continues at coordinate 7,107 of CAIOTH010000050.1, forward strand.
CGGGCAAATACACAAAACGTGTTATGGGCAGTTTCCCTTCGGTAATGGGTTACAATATTTTCAAAGCTGCAAAATGGTTATCGTCCGTAGGAATTCCGCCGCTACTTTCAGGAACAGATGGTGGCAGTCACATGATGCTGCTAAAAAACGAGATGCCCGAAGCATGGAATAAAACCTATAAGGTTTTGGAGCCCTCAGATTTTTTGAGTTTAAAGTTTACAGGTAAATTCTGTACCAATGAAAATACCGGTTTTGGTTATGCGCTTATTAAAAAAGCCGCTTGGAGCGAAGGCAACTTCGATAAAAATCTTATCCGGTCTTTAGGCCTGGATTTTGATAAGTTTCCAGAGGTAATACCTGTTGGGGCAAATCTTGGTAGCCCGACTGATGAAGTATTGCGGTACCTGGGTCTTACGCAAAACGTGCAGGTCTTTTCCGGCATGGTAGATACCACCGCTTTTATGGTAGGCGCCTGTGCCTTTAACGATTATGATTTTGTTGCCGACCTTGGAACTACCCTATCGACGGCGGTGATAATGCCTAAAAGAATAATGGATGTGTTGAGCGGTATTTTTTCGCTCACTAGCCCGGTGCCCAACAAGTTTAATATGGTTGGTGAATTGGGAAGCGGCACCAAAGCACTTAACTTTTTGATACAGAATTTTTTGCGGCAAGAGGACAGTCTTACTAAAATAAATGCTGATACCGATTTGCATTATGCGGTTATAGCCGATAACATGGCTGCTCAATCACCGGTTGGAAGCAATGGTGTAATTTTTATGCCATGGATTTTTGGTTCTACTTTTCCGGAGCAGAATAGCGATATGAGAGGTGGGTTTATCAATTTGGGCGCAGTAGCCAGCCGCAATGACATGATACGTGCAGTGTTTGAATCTTATGCATTAACACTTAAATGGTTGTTGCAGGTTTTTGAAAAGAAACTAAATCGGAAAATTGAAAAAATATCACTCGTAGGTGGAGGTGCGTTGTGGGAAACCGCGGCACAAATTTGTGCGGATGCGCTTCAGATTCCCGTTTATATTCCGGAGCATCCGCGCCAAACAAACACCAAAGGTGTCGCTTTTATGTGTTTTAATAATGCTGGCATTGTTAGTTATGACGAAATGAAAAGCAAGTTGAAGATTAACAAAGTATTTCAGCCGCAATCGCAAAATTTTAAGTTTTACGACAAGCGATTAGCTTTTTATAAACGCTTATATTATACCATGCGCCCCCTTTACACTTCACTTAATAAATAGGGGTTAAACTATTTACCGGTTTCATACATAAATCTCCATGGTTTTGCCTCCTCCAATTCATAGGCAAGTTCGATTAATCGTTGATCGAATCCGTATGGTGCTGAAAAATGAACGCCAAGGGGCATATCATTTGAGTTAATGCCAAGGGGAAGCGAGATTGCCGGCGAGCCGGTAACGTTATTCAATCCTGTGTATGAGGCGAAGTCAACCGCCCGCTTGGTAATTTCTTCGGCCGAAAGTTGAGGGGAAAAATAACCGATTTTAGGCGTATTATGCGAAAGGACGGGTGTCATTAAAACATCGAATTTCTCAAAGATATTTTCGGCATCCGCCGCCATTTTTCGCATAGCGCGGATACTGGCCGGCAACTTTGATTTATTTAATCTGAATCTTTCCGCAAGACCTACAGTAAACGGTTCAAGCTTGCTCCGGTTAACCTTTGCTTTTAAAGTAAACCGCGACCAGTGAGCCATAACGTACGAGAAGAAGCCATAATAATTAAGAAAATATTCAGCCATAGCTTCTACATCAATCGGCACGACTATCTGCTGTACCTGGTGCCCTAATGATTCCAAAAGTTTGGCTGTTTCAATTTGAACGCGATATGTATCCGTATCCTGATGACCTGTTTTCCCGGCTGGGATATTTTGATAAAACGCAATACGTAATCGTTGATTTGATGCATGTTTTACATGGCCCATTTTGGGCAAATGTTTTGAGGCATGATATTTTTCCGCCTCAGCATAAAACAAGGCGGTATCGCGCACAGTGCGTGTCAATACTCCCTGATGAATAATTTGCACCGGCATTAACTCGGCCCCATCAACGCCAAACAGGCGGTTACGCGATGGTTTTAAACCCACCAGGCCGCAAATTGCCGCCGGTATGCGTATAGAGCCTGCGCCGTCATTTGCCGAAGCAATTGCCACAACACCGCTTGCTACAAGTGCTGCTGAGCCGGACGATGAGCCACCGGTGGTGTAATCGGTATTCCATGGATTGCGGGTAATACCCCAACGCTCATTTTCGGTGCTGCAAATCAATCCAAATTCCGGCAATGTCGTTTTCCCCAAAGGTATCAGGCCGGTTGACAAGAATTGGTTTACATACTTGCTGTTGTGCGTGGCCTTTTTGGCAGTAAATGCACCGGTGCCCAATTGTGTTGCATAACCTGTCAAATTATCACTGTCTTTAATAACAGTAGGCACACCATGAAACGCTCCGGAGAAAGTAGACAGAGAGGATTTGCGCGCATCGTTATATGTTTTTATTACGAAAGCATTCAATTCGCCGTTAACTTTCTCCGCCCTGTTAATGGCAGCTTCAATAACTTCAGCGACAGATACTTTTTTTGTGACAATAGCCTCGGCTATTGCTGTAGCATCCATCTGGCCAATTGCATCATTTGCAAAAGCGCTTATTCTATTTCCCATTGCTTTTCAACTGGTTATTTAACCAAAGATAGAAACCTGTTGCATATGGTTTGAGGGAAACCATTTAATACGATAAACCTGGGAGTTTGATTGTATAATTTAGCCACCTCGAGGCGGTTTAACTTTAGCACATTTATTGAGCACACAAATCTCGCGTTCCATTTGATATAAATAAAAAGGCGCAGAGTATTTACTATTCTGCGCCTTTTTATTTACTAAATGTTAACTTCTAATCAATAATCAATTTGCGCGTTACTGTTTGGCCAGATCCGTTTATTTGGATAATATATGGACCAACCGGAAGTGTGGTTAAGGATAGCCTCATTACCGGAGAATCATTTACCTTATCTGTATAAACTATGCGGCCGGTAACATCATAAACATGTATAAGGGCACCGGCAAAACTCATGTCGGCAAAATCCAATTCGAAATTACCCTTTGATGGATTTGGAACAACGGAGAATGTTGTACTTTCAATGTTGTTAATAGCTCCGCATACCTCAACATCAATTGCAACCCGAGCTGAACTTGGACATTGCGCACCATCAGTATATGTATATGAAAGAGTATCATGACCTGCTGAAACTGTAGATGGCGAGAATGTACTTCCACTTACCCCATTCCCACTAAAAGTTCCACCGCCTGGAGTTGCTTGAAGAGTCACGCTTCCTCCGTTGGTGCAAAAAGTATCAGTGCTTAAAGTAAATGTTACGTGAGCAGGAGTATCAATTGAAATTGTAACCTGTGCGGTTGCAGTAGACCCTAAATGGTCAGTTACCGTTACAATGTACGTTGTTGTGCCGGCTGGCTGAGCAACAGGATTAGCAGCTGTATCACTTGATAACCCTGTAACCGGCGACCAGCTATAAGTATAAGGGCCTGCTCCACCTGCGCCGGTAGGATTTCCTCCTATTGAAACATTGCTGCCACTACAAATTACGCTAGCGCTTCCGGCGTTTGCGGTTACAGCTGTTAATGCACCACACAATGTAGTTGCCGTTGCAACAACAGTGTTGTCAATAAAGGCCGGAGCGTAGGTTGTGAAGTTTGCTGTTTGACTTGAAATACCTGACAAAGATGGGCTTGCCGTTACGGTTGGGGTCCAGTTCTGAACAGTAAGAGTAACAAACTCTGAGCTATCGCATAATGCGCCATTGGTGCTAAAGTGCGAAAGATAAACGTAATCGTTTGCGCTGAATGAAAACAAATTGGTATTCCCTGTAGTAACAACGGTATTGTCATTAAGCGGCATGGAAGCGTTCAGAAATGTATTACCTGTATTGCCTACAACAGTTGCCCACAGAACATTTCCTAGTGTATCAACCTGGAAAACCAATCCGCTGGAGCCATTCTGATTACCGAAACTATTGGTACTACCGGTCAAAACCATATTGCCATTTGGAAGCTGTTGAATAGAGGACAGCTGGTCAACCCCAGATCCTCCGTAAACCTTTGCCCAGTTAAGGGTAAATGTATTGGTATTGATTGAAGCCAGGAAGATTTTATCCTGACCTAATGAACCGCTTGTACCCGCTATAAATGCGGTGTTATTAGGCCCTCCAACCACACCTGCACCTTCCTCGTCACCAGCCCCGCCAAGCACTGCTTCGACTAAAGGCGTTCCGGTAGAGTCGCCTACAATTATCAAGGCGTCATTACCACCGGCACCAGTAGAACTAGTGGTACCAACAACTACAAAACCGTGTTGATCGCCTTCGAAGATAGATGTTCCTGTTTCAGTGCCTGTTCCGCCGAAAGTTTTTTGCCAAATCGGAGTGCCACCTGTGTCGGTTTTTATTATGAACATATCAAAGTTGCCAGCGCTGTATGCTTTGGTCTCGCCGGTTATGTAGTAACCACCATTTTGCACTGATGCTACTCCGTAACCATATTCGATGCTATCGCTGTGGTAGCCTTTTACCCATTGCATGTCTCCATTGCTGCCTGTTTGTCGGGTACAAGTTCAACAACAAATCCTGTAACCGGCCTTACGGCGGGTAATTATACGCTGACGGTTACCTCCGGTGCTTGCCAAAGTATTCAGAATTTTTCTATAACCCAACCGGCTCAATTAGTTGCATCAATTTCAACTGCAACTGCACCAACTTGTAACGGATCTAATACAGGTAGTTCAATTACCGCATCTGCTACAGGTGGAACAACCCCGTATACCTACTCATGGAGTTCGGGTGATACCACACTAACTGTAAGCTCTGTTCCGGCTTCAACAACCGGTACTACTTATACTTTTTCCGTTACAGATGCTAAATCATGTACGGCCAATGTAAGTACTACGTTAATTGGTCCGAGTGCTGTTGTAAACACAGCTGCTATAGCGTATAACTGCTCCAGTGGTTTTACCACATACCAAAGTGCTACTATTACCTTACAAGGTAGTGGTGGAACGTCTCCATACACCTATAGCTTTGCCGGTACTGGTGGAACTTTTAGTTCGCTGAATACAATTACTGTAAGTACTAACGCTACGTATAGTAATTATTACGTTAAGGATGCCAACGGTTGTATATCAAGCGCGACTAGTATTGTGGTAAGCTCTATTGGCACAACCGTAAATACTTCAACCACCTGCGGTATTATTTATACCGACCCTAACGGTTCGGGTACCATTGGTTCGAGAACCTGCCCAATGAGTTTTACTCAGGCCATAACTTCGGCAAATACCGGCAGCTTTAGTGGGATTATTTTATTGAAGGGAAGTTCGAGTTATGCCTACAATATTACGGGGCCTGTAACTATACCTTCGAATGTTATTATAGATGGTGGCTATACCGTTAATGGAAGCGGAGAGTGGGTTAAGAGCACCGGCACACCTACAACAATGACTATTACCTCAGCTGAGGAGAACCCGGCTACTAATGTTGTTCATACACGTGGATTTGTTTGTACGGGTTCAGGGTTTACGATACAAGATATTAACCTTACCGTTAATGGACCATCAGGTCAAACCAATGGATTTGGCAAATCGGTATATGGCATTTACCTAAATGGTGCAAGTAGTTATACCATAAATAGGGTAAACGTTACAACCGGGAACGCCACTGTAGGATCAAATGGTTCAATAGGCTCAGCCGGTGGTAACGGCAGCAATGGCACTGCTGGCCCTGCTGCAATTGATGATTGTGGCCCCGGGTGTACCAGGTATGCGGTTTGTGATGGCACATGTATTGGGTCCAGCAGCTATGGTAATAATAGTAATGCTGGCAGTGCCGGAGGCAATGGATCGGCCGGTTGTGTGGGTGGATATGGTGGTTCGGGTGGAGATACCTGGAGCAATGGTAATGGACAAAGTGGCGGTTCTGGGGCTTGTTCCAGTTCAGGAGGAATTGGCGGCGGCGGTGGTGGTGGCGGAGCAGGACAAACCTGTAGCTGGTGTTGCTGCTCAAACCCAGGTGGTGGTGGATCGGGAGGATCGGGTAACGGATGGGGCTCAACGGTTGCTGCAACCGGTTCGGCCGGAGCTGCAGGTAGTATAAATGGAAGCGGATACTGGGTTCCGGGTGCGCAAGCATCTACAGGCACTGGCGGTTCGGGTGGCGCCGGAGGCGGTGGCGGAGGCGGTGGAGCTGCTTCTGGAGCAAGCGGAAACAACTGCTATTGGAGAGCCGGTGGTTGTGGTGGGCAGGGCGGCGGCGGCGGCGGCGGCGGCGGTGGCGGTACCGGTGGTTATGGAGGTGGATCTGCTTATGGAATTTTTGTATATGCGAACGGAGCGAATGGAAATATTATAAATTGCCCTGTTACAGTTGGTAGCGCCGGTAATGGTGGAAGCGGCGGGTCAGGCGGTTCGGGCGGTTTAGCCGGAAGCGGCGGCACTGGCGGCGGAAGTTCGGATTGCGAAATCGGACCCGGAGGTAACGGTGCATCAGGCGGTTCTGGAGAAAAAGGCGGAACAGGTGGTGCAGGTCAGGCTGGTCAAAGTAGCACCGTAGATTTTGTGAGTGGTACTGCGTTGGCTACCAATACTGTTTCGGCTTATGTTAACACTTACAATACTGTTACCGTTAATAGTTACGGTGGCGCAGTTAATTCCGAAATAACGCTTACCTGGGGCAATTCAGGAACGATGTCACTGCCAACAGGTGCATCATGGATAAACGATGTTAATTCAACTACTTCCAGTTACTCAGCCGGTACGGTTTCTACAGGTTCAAAAATTTACTTCCCTACGGGAACAAGCGCCGGGCTTTATGATTTTGTGGTTTCGGGTGTTACGTATAAAAAATTCATTGATCTTACTGCTACTGCACGTACACTTCCAACCGGTATAACATTCTCACCCAATAGCAGTGGTGTATTTTGTGCAGGCGCAACGGTTACTATGACCATTCAAAGTCCAACTACGGGTGCTACTTATGACTGGGAGATTATTAAATTGAGTGATAATTCTGTTTTAGCTTCCACAACTGGTGGGCAGCTTAGTAGTGGAAATTCGGTTTCGTACACGTTCGCTTCGAATGCCGCTACAGGAAGTTATGACGTAAGGTTTCGTGAGTTTCTGGCATGTCCGGGTTGGTCGAAGCCTGTATACGCAAGCCCTAATATTACGATAATTACAAACCCCGCGGGAACTCCAACATTTACAGGTACCTTTAATATTTGTCCGAATAGAACAACGGGTACCATGACCATTTCGGGGATATCCTCATATACATCGTCTCCGACGACATATTCATGGACTCCACCGACGAATATTACCGTTACCGGTGGACAGGGGACTTCCTCTATTACTTATTCATCGAACGGCAATGTTGGAACAACGGGGGGCTTTAGCGTAGTTGCCAGCAATACTTGTGGAAGTTCATCTACCTATACTTCAGGTAACCTTGCAATATTGACATATCCTGCGATTTCTACCGTAGCTGGTACCACAATAATTTGTTCAGGTGGCAGTACTACTTTAACGGCTTCCTATAGTGGAGGTACACCACCTGTAACTTACCTTTGGACTTCTAGCCCTACCAGTCGAATTTCGGGAAGTGCGGGAAGTGCGGCGGTTACGACTACGACTTTGAGTTCATCAACCGTTTATCAATTGAGTATCACCGATGCCAACGGATGCACCAACTTTGATGTAACAAACGCGCTTAATAGTACTACAGTAACTGTTAATCCAGCGCTATCCGCGGTAAATATTAGCCCAACAACTGCTCAATCAATTTGTGTGAATGGTACGGGTATTGGGTTGAGTGCTGTTGAAACCGGAGGCGGTACAATAACTGGCCGTCAGTGGGGGGCCAGAACTGTTACAGGTGGAACGATTACGTCTATTTCAGGACAAACCGGCAGTTCATTTACACCAACCGGAGCAATTTTAGGCACGGGAACCTGGATTATTGTTTGTACCTCAACACCTACATGTGGATCGGCAGTAGTTTCTAATGAGGTTACTGTAGTTGTAAATCCTGCTCCTGTTATTAATCCTATGACGGCCACAGTTTGCGGTGGTGGCGCCTTTACGGTGACCCCGGTGAATGTAACGAACGGAATAGTACCATCGGGCACTACATATTCATGGTCATCACCATCGGGTTCAGGATTTTCAGGCGGAGCGGCCAGCAGCGGCAGCCCGACGAGCATAACAGGAACATTAACAAATACGGGCGGTCTTGTGTCTACTGCAACTTACACAGTAACCCCAACCGGTGGGTCGGGCGTAGGCAGTTGTGTAGGTTCAACGTTTACGGTAACAGTAACAGTAAATCCTAAGCCGGTTATTAATGCCATGACTGCGGCAGCTTGTGGTGGTAGTGCCTTTACGGTGACCCCTGCTGATGTAACGAACGGAATAGTACCTTCGGGCACTACATATTCATGGTCATCACCATCGGGTTCAGGATTTTCGGGCGGAGCGGCCAGCAGCGGCAGCCCGACGAGCATAACAGGAACATTAACAAATACGGGAAGTTTAGTAGCAACAGCGACCTACACGGTAACCCCAACCGGAGGGTCGGGCGTAGGCAGTTGTGTAGGTTCTACGTTTACA
>CAIOTH010000051.1 GCA_903861145.1 uncultured Bacteroidota bacterium
CTGCTAATTCTTCAGTTGTTATTTGCTCCGGCGAAAGTTTCAACAGTATTGCCTTTTGCTCTGGGGATGCAGCCGCTTCCACCCTATCATAAAATGAGGTGCCGAACTCATTCGTCAAGTCCTTATAAACTTCACCCGGGTCGCGACCCATAACAGCAGTAATTTCGGCCGATAGCAACGCAGGAACCAAACCATCTTTATCGGTAGTCCATACGCTGCCATCTTTTCTTAAAAATGAAGCCCCTGCGCTTTCTTCACCCACAAAACCTAACGATCCATCATATAAGCCATCAGCAAACCATTTAAAGCCTACGGGTACCTCGTATAACCGCTTCCCTAATTTTGCAGTAACCAAATCAATCATTTTGCTGCTCACTACTGTTTTGCCCACGGCAACGTTTTTTGCCCAACCCGGCCGGTTTTGAAAGAGGTAAAAAATAGAGGTTGCCAAATAATGATTGGGCGGTAACAACCCAACGCTCTTAGTAACAATACCATGGCGATCGTGGTCGGTATCGCAGGCAAACGAAATATCAAATTTGTCTTTAATGGCCAACAAACTTTGCATAGCGTACGATGATGAAGGGTCCATTCTAATCTGCCCATCCCAATCAACCGTCATAAATCTAAAGGTGGGGTCAACATCTTTATTCACCACCGTTAAATTCAATCTGTACAGTTCAGCAATTGGCTCCCAATAATGAACACCGGCGCCGCCCAGCGGGTCAACACCTATCCGGATTTTAGCATCGCGGATAACATCCATGTTTATTACGTTACCAAGGTCTTTAACATAGTTATTCAAATAATCGTGGCGGTGAGTGGTAGCGGCTTTTAGTGCCCTTTCGTAAGGCATGCGCTTAACTTCTTTTAATCCGGCGGCTAATAACTCATTGGCTTTGTTCTCAATCCATTTTGTAATATCAGAACCGGCGGGGCCGCCATTGGTGGGGTTATATTTGAAACCTCCATCGGTTGGCGGATTGTGCGAAGGAGTAATTACAATGCCATCGGCCAATCCACTGGTGCGGCCTTTGTTGTAGGTAATAATTGCATGAGAAATAGCCGGCATTGGTGTATACTCATCATTTTCAGCAAGCATAACGTTAACCTCATTTGCCGCTAAAACCTCTAATGCAGAAGCCAGTGCGGGCCATGAAAGCGCATGGGTATCGAGCCCCATAAATAAAGGCCCGTCTATTTTCTTCTCCTTTCGATATAAGCAAATCGCCTGTGTAATTGCAAGTATGTGCCGCTCATTAAACGAACGTTCAAATGCATTACCGCGGTGCCCGGAGGTGCCGAACGAAATTCTTTCTTTGGCAACAGCCGCATCAGGTATTTGTTGAAAATATGCTGTAATCAATGCCGGTATGTTTACCAGCATTTCGGGATTAAGGGGTTTACCAGCTAAGGGGCTAACATTCATAAATGCTCACTTTAATTTTATATCAGGTGTCGAATAGGGGATACGACTTGCCAAAAATAGAACGTCGAAATTATGCTTTATATCTCAACTTCAAAAGGCGGGTATGGTTGAAGCTCAAACCAAAAGAGCGGCTGCCTTTTTATCAAGAAACCAAAACAAGTTTCCATTAACCGGCGATATTAATTGTGCAGGGTATTTATCAGGCTGAAAAGGCGAGGTTAAAACCGTTTTAAGCACTTCGGCTTTAGAGGGGCCTGCTGCAAGAAAAAGCACATTGCGGGCATTATTAATAACCGGTGCGGTCATAGTAACGCGATACATTTTTACCTCATCCACATACAAAGCACTCACCCATTCCTTCTTTTCGTTTATAACTGGCGTATGTGGAAATAGTGAAGCTGTATGCGCATTTTCTCCAACACCCAACATAATCAAATCAAATTGTGGTAAATCATTACCGAAGAAGTCTTTCAGGGTTTGCTCATATGCTCTTGCGGCCGCTATTGCAGGTTCAAGATTTACGGGCATGCGTAAAATATTAGTTGCGGGTATATCAATCTTATCAAGCAGCAAATTCTTTGCAACAAAAGCATTATTGCGGCTATCATTTAAAGGCACATAACGTTCATCTCCCCAAAAAACAAAAGTTTTTGTCCATGGCATACGGTTTTTATAATTCTCAGAAGAAAGCAGTACGAACAACTGTTCGGGCGTACTGCCGCCAGATAATGAAAGGGAAAACTTACCTCGTGCAGCAATAGATTCGTTGGCGAGTTTTATAATAAATTCAGCAGCAGCCTTGCCCAGTAATTCGGGAGAGTCAAAAACCTCAATTTTATTTTTAGGGTCAATCGTCATTTTTTGTCGAGTGGCATGTTCATCCAGTTATGGCCGTATTTGGCAATCAATGCTTCGGCTTCCTCAGGGCCCTGCGTTCCGGCGGCGTAATTAGGGAAACTGATAGAAGGATTTTCTTCCCATACTTTTATTATCGGCATTAGAATACTCCATGCGGCTTCTACCTGGTCGGCGCGCATAAACAGGCCGGGGTCGCCAAGCATTACGTCAAGCAATAAAATCTCGTATGCCTCGGGTGTCCCGGTGTGGTAAGTTTCGTTATAGTCAAATTGCATTTCAACCGGTGCAAGCGCCATTTTTAAACCCGGCCGTTTTGCCTGAAACTGCAACCTGATACCCATTTCGGGTTGAATATTCATCACCAACCTGTTAGGCTGTAAATTGCTGATAGTTTCATTTTGAAACGACTGGTGTGGCACCGGTTTAAATTGAATGGATATTAGCGAAGCTGAATCGTTCATTCGTTTACCTGTGCGCAAATAAAACGGCACATCCTGCCAGCGCCAGTTGTCAATAAAGAATTTAATAGCCGCAAAGGTTTCGGTGTTTGAGTCCTTGGCCACATCCTGTTCGTCCCTGTATCCAATTACTTTATTTCCCTCAATCCACCCCGAGCCATATTGTCCCCGCACGGCATAGCGGCTTACTTCATCCGGTTTAATTTTCCGCAACGCGTGCAATACATCTACCTTGCGGTTTCGCACTTCATCACCATCAAACGATACCGGTGGTTCCATGGCTATTAAACAAAGCAATTGCAATAGGTGATTTTGAATCATATCGCGCAGTGCACCCGAGGCCTCATAGTAAGCACCACGCTTTTCAACGCCCAATTGCTCTGATACTGTAATCTGAACGTGGTCAATATAATTTCTGTTCCAAAGTGGTTCAAACAAGGCATTGGCAAAACGGAAGGCAAGTATATTCTGAACTGTTTCTTTACCCAGAAAATGGTCTATCCGGAATATCTGGCGCTCTTCAAAAATTCTGCCTAAAATTTCATCCAAATGAATAGCGCTTTCCAAATCGCGACCAAACGGTTTTTCAATAACTATACGCGATAATTTTCTGTCTTTAGTTAAACCTGCTTCGCCAATCTTTGTCGAAATTTCTTCAATAAACTCAGGCGCTACTGCCATGTAAAAAACACGGTTCACTTCTCCTTTCCAATCCTTCGACAAAACCTTTATCTGCTTATCGATATGGGCGTAAGTTGAAGTTTCGTTCAAGTCGCCCTTTAAGTAATGAATGCATTTTGCAAACTTGTCCCAATCTGCCTTTGCCGCCTTGCCACTTCTCGAAAACAAATCAACACCCTCGTGCAGGTGCGAACGAAAATCTGCCTCACTTAAATTTTTTCGGCCCAGGCCCAAAACAGCAAAGTTTTCGGGTATCCATTTAGCCAGGTATAAATTATATAAGGCCGGCACCAATTTGCGCCACGACAGGTCACCACTACCGCCGAAAATAACGATTACTGTGGGTCCCGGTTTTCTTATTCCATCCATAATTTATCCCTCCTTTTGATTCCAATGTGAATGAAAAACTCCTTCACGGTCGTTACGCTTGTAAGTGTGTGCTCCAAAGTAATCACGCTGCGCCTGTAATAAATTTGCAGGCAACCAGGCATGTCGGTACGTGTCATAATATGCCAGCGATGCCATAATGCCCGGAACCGGAATACCGCCCTCGGCAGCAATGCCAATTAATTCTCTGATACCGGCTTGAGAACCGGCAAGTTCAGCTGCTATACCCTCGCTCAACATTAAATTCGCTATATCCGGTTGCTGGCTGTATGCGGCACTTATCTGTTCTAACAATGATGCCCTGATGATACAGCCACCCCTCCATATTTTAGCAATATCAGCAAGGTTTAAACCGTAATTATATTCTTTAGATGCACGTTGCAATAAGGCCATGCCTTGCGCATAGGTGGTAATAGTTGCAAAGTAAAGCGCTTGTTCGAGCAGGTTTATCAATTCCTGTTTCTCAACTTTTACAGCATTTGCGGGACCCTTCAATTTTTGTTGCGCCGCAACGCGCACATCTTTTAAGCCAGATAGATTACGCGCCGTAACAGCAGCATCAATAACCGGTATTGGCACCTGCAAGGCCATCGCATCTTCCGAGGTCCATGCACCGGTGCCCTTTTGACCGGCGCTATCCAATATCATATCAATTAACCGGTTGTTGGTTAAATCGTCCTGTTGCTTAAATACATCCGCCGTTATGCTGATTAGAAAAGATTGCAAGCGGCCATTGTTCCAGTTTGTATAAACCTGTTGTAGCTCATCATTTGTTAATCCTCCCAGCTCTTTCAGCAATTGATAGGTTTCCGAAATCAATTGCATTAAACCGTACTCGATGCCATTATGCACCATCTTTACATAATGACCCGATGAACCGGTGCCTAAATAAGTAACGCAAGGTTCATTTCCAACTTTGGCCGATACCGCTTGTAGCATGGGCGCAATTCTATCGTACGCCGATTTATTGCCACCTGGCATAATACTCGGGCCAAAGCGCGCACCCTGCTCTCCACCCGATATACCAACACCCATAAAATGCATATTGTGTTTTGCCAGTGCAAGTGTTCTTGCGTCAGTATCGGTGTAGTGGGAGTTACCACAATCCATAATTAAATCTTCGTCAGTTAGCAGTGGTTTCAATTCATCTATTACGGCGTCAACAATTTTACCGGCAGGCACCAATAGCATAATTACCCGCGGTTGTTTCAGCGATTCGACAAACTCCTTTGGACTGCGTGTGCCAAGCACCTTGCGCTCACCCCTTTCTTTCTCCAAAAAATCAACCTGCTTGCCATCCTGGTCAAAGCCCGATACGCTAAAACCATGGTCGGCCATATTAAAAACCAGGTTGCGGCCCATAGTGCCCAGGCCAATCATCCCAAAGTCGTATTTCTCTTCAGCCATCTTAAATCCTTTTATTTTAAACCCAGTTTTTCAAAATACTTCCTGGCCGAATCAATACCCGTATAGTGCAAACAACGTAAACCTAACGATCGGGCGTACTCTATATAAATAACGCGGTCATCAATATAAATCGCTTCGCTAAAGGGCGTAAACGAAATATCGCTGGCCATTTTATACATCTCGGGGTCTGGCTTGCGCATGCCCACATAACAGCTCGAAACAAAAGCATCGAACAAGTTGTGCAGGTTATACGTTTTTACACGGTGCTCATTTATCTCTCTCGCTTCGTTACTAAGTGCAATTACCTTAAGTCCATATTTAGCTTTCAATTCGGTAAAGTATTCAATCGCACCAGGCAACACCTCTGATTGATTAAATAAAAAAGCAACAAATTCTTCCTTACTAAAATTCCGCTTTTTGTAGAAAATTGAATTATCGAGATAATCGTCAAAAGTCATTCGCCCTAACTCGTATGTATCAAAATTCATGTCGTGGCGCTCGGTGATTTCATTTTTATCATCTTCCAGGCAAAAATGGGCGAAGGCATTCTCGCGGGCAACACGGCCCCACCCATCGGTTAATAATACTCCGCCAATATCCAGAAACAAGGTTTTAACTGCTGCCTTTTCCATACTTAAGCCTTTTTAGCTGCCTCAGCGTTTTGCAATACTAACGCGTGCAAGCTTTCAAGTCCTTTATCAATGTCTACGCCCAAATCCACATAAATTACCCTACGCTGCTTATTGTTTAGCGATCTAAAATCGCCCAAAGCCTGTGCCTGGTGCAGTGTGGCAAAATCATAGGGTTCGCCCGGTATTTCAAGTTTCTCTTTATTGCCACCAATCAAAATAATATATAGGCCCGAGTTAGGACCACCTTTGTGTAACTGACCGGTTGAGTGCAAATAACGCGGGCCATTTAGCAAAGTAGTAGCTACTTTTAATTTATCGCGTAAATAAATGCGCACCGATTGAAGTGTTTCCATACGCTTATCGGTAAGCAGCAAATAAGGCAAAATGGCAACGTAATCATTTTGATGGACCAAAGTTGAAAAGGAATTTACCAGTGTGCCTAAACTTTTACTATTCTGCGTTACTGATTTAGCCTGCTCACCTGCATAAACAGAAACATCGCCTGATAACACCGGTTCGGCCTTTTTGAAAGCGCCATCCTTTATCCAATCGGCCAATATATCGTTCGTGTTCTTTTTGCCTTCGGCAACATTGGGTTCATCAAACGGGTTAACGTTTATTACCGCACCGGCAATGGCAGTAGCAATTTCCCAGCGATAGTATTCGCCACCCAGCGCATTTTTATCAGGCAAACTAATTCGTACCACCGGTTGGCCTGCTGCCTCAAGAGCGGCTACCTGCGTATCCGTGGCTTCATTATTATCGGTTGGCAAATACATGTATACAAACACCCTGTCGTTACCATATACCCCGGGCGCACCTAATTGCTCACCTTGCACGGGTATAATACCACGGCCTTCTTTGCCTGTACTTTCAGCTATTAACTGCTCAACCCACAAACCAAAAGATTTAATGGAAGACGAAAGAATGAATGTAACCTTATCGCGTCCCTTTCTTTCAGCAATGCCCAAGGTTGCACCCAGGCTTATGGCAGGGTTTGCGGCAACGGGCAACTCAGGGTCGCTGCTACTTTCTATTTGTTTCGCTGCATTTAATAATGCGCGCACATCAACACCCATTAGCGCCATAGGCACTAATCCAAAATCAGATAATACAGAATATCTTCCGCCAATATCCCCGGGGTTAATAAAAACCTTCCTGAATTTATAGTCCTCCCCCATTTTTACCAAGGGGGTTCCGGCATCGGTAATAGCTATAAAACTACTGCCGGTTTTGCCGGTTGATTTCTTTTCGAGCAGGCCGTAGAAATATTTAAAGAAGCTAAGCGTTTCGGCAGTATTGCCGGATTTACTGGCAACAATAAAGAGTGTCTTCTCAATATTTATTTGAGATTCTAAATGCCTGATAGCATCCGGGTCGGTATCGTCTAAAACAAGTAACTCTAAAAATCCTTTGGCCTTGCCAAAAGTATCGCGCGCCACTTCAGAACATAAGCTACTTCCACCCATGCCCAGCAACACCACATACTGATACCCATCTGCTATTACCTCTTTAGAAAACTCATTCAGCTCATTTACCTTTTGGTCGATATCATTAGGCAAAATCAGCCAACCCAGGCGGTTATTAATAGACTTAACATGCTCCGGTTCCGATTTCCAGAAATAAGCATCCCGTCGAAATAAACGGCGGCCTGCCTGCATCTCATCAAGAGCAGCAAAAGCGGCAGCAACGTCATCTTTTAAATTACCCAAACTTAATTTTTGAACCGGTGCGGTATCACCCAAAAATTTTGCGCGCTTATCAGCAAGGCTTGTCATCAGCTTATTATAAGGCTCAATAAACTTTTGGATTCCCTCGTTTTCTAATTGCTGTGTTACTTGTGCAATATCAATATCGTGCCTTTTTAGCTGCGCGAATAAACCTTTTGCGTCATCCAACCCATCTTCAATGCTGTTTTTCTTCAGCTGGCCATGGTCGGCAAAGGCAGCGATAGTTTCATCGGGCAAAGTATTCACGGTATCGGGGCCAATTAGAGCCTCAACATATTTTACATCGCTGGTAAGCGGGTTTTTACTGCTGGTACTTGCCCATAAAGGACGCTGCACATGGGCACCTTTGGCGACTAGTTTCTCCCAATCTGCGCCGCTAAAAATTTGTTTAAACTGCTGGTAAGCTAATCGCGCACTGGCTATACCGGTTTTACCGGCCAGTATACCGGGCCTGTCCTCGGCAATGTCTTCGCTTTCAGCAGTTATGCGGTGCGAGAGTAATTGATCAACCGAAACATCAATACGGCTTAAAAAGAAACTAGCTACCGAAATAACTTTATCAACCGGTTTGTTTTCTGCCACCCGGCGCTGAATTGCTTTTACGTATGCCTTTGCTATTTCACTATATTTTTCAATTGAAAACAGCAGGGTTACATTAATGCTAATGCCTTCATACAACATCTCCTCAATTGCAACCACACCCTCTTTTGTTCCGGGAATTTTGATTAAACAATTAGGGCGGTTTACCGCAGCATATAAACGGCGTGCCTCCTTCATTGTTTCTTCTGTATCGCGGGCGAGGTAAGGCGAAACCTCAAGACTTACAAAACCATCGGTGCCTTTGCTTTGGTTGTAAACAGGCAACAGTATATCGCACCCGTCCTGCACATCTCTTATGGTAAGCGCATCGTATATCTGGTGAGAAGTGGAGCCCTTACCCACCAATTCCTTTATTAAGTCATCATAATCACTGCTTCCCGAAATGGCTTTATTGAAAATACTAGGGTTTGAGGTAACACCCCGCAGCCCCTGCTCTTCAACCCTTTTTTTTAATTCACCACCGGTTATTTTTTTTCTCGACAGGTTATCAAGCCAGTAACTCTGTCCGTAACTCAACAAATCATTTAGTGCGCTCATGCTTATAAAGGTGTTTAAATACAAAATGCCCGAACATACAGGTCATTTCATGTTCTTATTTTCTATTGTCGCTATTTTCTCTAACCTCCGTTGATGGCGAGGCAAACCGCTGTATTCTGCATTTAAAAATATCAAAGCAATTTCAACCGCCAAATTAATGCCAATTACCCGCTGCCCAATACATAATATGTTAACATTATCATGCTCTACCGATTGGTGCGCCGAATAGCTATCATGACAAACCCCTGCCCTGATACCCTTAAATTTATTAGCGGCAATACTTACGCCTACGGCACTTCCACAAATAAGAATTCCGCGTTCAGCCTGCTTATTAATTAATGCATTGGCCACAGCCGCCGCGTAATCAGGATAGTCGTCACCAGGCTCGGGTAGCGGAGTGCCCAGATCAAGCAATTCATAACCAGCACCTTTAAGCTCTTTTACAAGCGCCTCTTTATATTCAAAACCCGCATGGTCGGCTGCAATTGCTACTTTCATCTGAACGGTATTATTGGGTGAGTGTCACTTAAACAACGTTATGACGGTTAAAGTTGTGCCAATAAAGGGGTTTTCGTCCGCTTATTCAAATTTCATATTTTAATACATTTGGTATTGCGCTTTGATAACCTTTTAAGTTTTTTAACTTCAACTTATGATGACATGGAAACTGAAGCTGGTTTTGTTCTATACAAACCTGCGCAAACCACTGGATGCTAATAAAGATGGCATTGAAAAGATGCGGAAAGAATCGGACAAAGCTGCCTGGCTGGGCAGCCGGTTGTTTGACCAGGTAGTACCGGTTAAAAAGCGTACCGATTTAAGTGCCGATGGCGTACCGATAAGAATATATCAAAATAGTGAAGCAGCCGATCAGCGAGTGCTGATATTCTACCATGGAGGTGGGTTTGCCCTATATCATCTAAACGCCCACGACAATGTTTGCAGGCGCTTGGCCGCAATGAATAACTGCATCGTGGTTTCGGTAGATTACCGTTTGGCCCCTGAGCATACTTTCCCCGCAGCACATGATGATGCTTTTACCGCCATAAAATGGGTTAGGAACAACATATCAGGTTATGGTGGCAACCCCAACGATTTATTTGTTGCCGGCGATAGCGCTGGTGGCAACCTATCTGCTTGCATGGCGCATCGGTGTAAAAAGGAAGGAATATCATTAAAGGGCCAGGTTTTAATCTATCCGTGGATTGATGGTAAGCTGGATAATCCTTCGATTGAAAGAAATGGAAATGGTTATTTATTACTGAGAGATACTATGTTCTGGTTTCAGAAGCAATATACTCCGCGCGTTGAGGACCAATGCAAACCTGATGTTTCGCCAAAATATGAAAGTAATTTTGAGGGGCTCGCTCCCGCCTTTATCCTTACAGCGCAGTTTGACCCGCTGGTGGATGATGGATTTAACTATTACAACCAGCTTAAAAGTGCGGGCAATAAGGTTACCTATAACGAATACCCGGGCCTTATTCATGGCTTTATTAATATCCCCAAAGTCTCGCCTCAGGCCCTAAAAGCCTTTGATGATATTGCTGCATTTATGAAGGCCCTGTAATTGAAATCAGTGGAATACTGTTAAACTATAAGAGGGACAATTATTGAATTGGTCGTTCGTTTTGCACATTTCATCGAAACAATTTTGCAAATACATTTTTTTTAAGTTATTTTAGTTTTGCTAAGGAAGTACCCCCGTAATCCGTCCCACCACCGGTTTTTGCAGGTTTTCAATACACGCGAATTGTTTTATACGACAAATTTAACATGCCTATCGTAGATGTTGATTATTTTAAATAAAAAAATCGAGCCTTTATTAACATTGTAATTATATTTATTTCCGGAAAAACATATTCAATTGAAACTCCCCGACAAAAAATATATTTTACCCGTTTTGGCTGTGATGCTGGTTGTTGCCGACCTGCAAATACCAAAACAAAATTGGGCTAACCTGGCGGGGTTAAATTTTATAGCCTTGTTTGCCGCCTTGTTTTATGGCTCAATAAATGGTTCGGATCTACTTGGCAGAGAACTATCCTTCCTTCAATACCGGCACGATAACAGTTTGGGTAATATATTTCCGATAAAAGGTAAAGTGCTCAAAAGTGTCACACTATCAGGCGAAAATGATTGGCTTCTGGTAAAACTAAACGAAGAGTTTGAATATAACACCGAGAACATTGAGCATGTGCTTATTAAAAGAAATGATAAGCAACCTATTGTGCTCAATAAGGTAAACCAGTTGGTGTATTTCAAACTGGTAC
>CAIOTH010000052.1 GCA_903861145.1 uncultured Bacteroidota bacterium
ACCAAAGCTCCAGTTACCAAGCATTTCAAACATGGTGTGGTGATAAGTGTCAACGCCTACTTCTTCCAAATCATTGTGCTTTCCGCTAACGCGTAGGCACTTTTGGGTATCGGCAACGCGTTTGTATTTAATAGGCTGGTTGCCCAAAAAAATATCTTTAAAGGGCGCCATACCGCTGTTTATAAACATCAGGGTGGGGTCGTTTTTAACCACAATAGGTGCGCTAGGCACAATTTTATGCCCTTTACTCTCAAAAAAGTCCAAAAATGCCTTTCTAATCTCTGCTGAAGTCATGCTACTTAACAAGCTTTATTATTCCTAAATTACAAAAATGATAACTTTGGCTTTGCACTACCGCCAAATTGGCAATGCTAAAGAGGCACGAAAATAACAGAATTAACGATTCTTTCGAGGCTGCGGCTTGGTACAGAAACATAAGTTAACATGGCTTTAAGGCGTAATGAAAAATACATTTTTAACACCCATACCCTCAGCTACGAAAAGGCTGTTATTGGATGGGGTACCCGTATTTTCAGGTTTGCCGCTTTTATCATTGCCGCGCTGGTGTTTTCACTGGGTATATCAACCATTTATTACAAGTTCTTCGATTCGCCTAAAGAGAAGATTTTAAAGGTGGAGTTGAACGAAATGAAAGACCAGTATTACGTATTAAACCAGGAGGTAAACAGGCTTTCGACGGTTTTAGATGGCTTACATTACCGCGATGGCAATGTTTACCGTGTAATGTTTGAAGCCGAACCCATTAGCAACGACGAATGGCAGGCGGGCTCGGGCGGCGTTAACAAATACCACTACCTCGAAAAATATGACAACGGCGACCTCATAAAGGACCTTTCGGTAAAGGTAGATAAGCTTAAAAAGCAAATGGTAATTCAGAGCAAAAGCTATGACCAGATTGCTGATTTGATAAAGAACCAGCAAAAGATGTTATCGTCTATTCCATCGATACAACCAGTACCTAACAGAAATTTGGAACGTATGGCATCGGGCTACGGATGGCGGGTTGACCCCATTTATAAAATACAGGAGTTTCATAAGGGTATGGATTTTACCTGTCCCATTGGCACGCAGGTGCACGTTACCGGCGATGGTACTGTTGAAACTGTTGACTTTAGCTATGGTGGTTATGGAAACGAGGTAATTGTTAACCATGGTTTTGGCTATCGCACACGGTATGCCCACCTTTCAAAATTTAATGTAAGGCCCGGCCAAAAGCTGAAACGTGGTGATGTAATCGGCTATTCGGGTAACACAGGTAAATCAACAGGCCCGCATGTGCATTACGAGGTAATGAAAAACGGCGAGGTACTTAACCCAGTTTACTTTTACTATAACGACCTTAAGGACTCCGACTTTGAGAAAATGTTGAAAATTTCTAACAACCCTGGCCAAACGCTTGATTAATATTACACTGCAAAGGATTTCCTGTTAATTCGATTTATGGCGTGGAAAGAAAAAGAGATAGAGAAACTATATTACTCCATTGGTGAAGTGGCGGCTATGCTTGATGTAAACACATCATTAATTCGCTATTGGGAAAGAGAGTTTGATTTATTATCGCCTAAAAAAAATGCCAACGGTGACCGCTTTTTTACCAAAGAAGATATCGAAATAACGAAGCTAATTTATTATTTAGTACGTGAAAAAGGTTATACCCTTGAGGGGGCAAAATCGCGCCTGAAAACAGATATTGAACTCACCAAAAAGAAATTCAAACTGATTGAACGTTTGAAAAAAATACGTGGCTTTTTGGAAGAGTTGAAAGAACAAGTTGGCTAAAACACGTATGTTCTTCGCGCCAGGTTTATTCTAAATCCAATATTGAACATAAAAGAACTAATACTTGGAGTTGGATTATTGACTGACTTAACCGTGGAAAAATCGCGGTATAAAATGCTGGCATCAAAATTTATGTTATGCCAAATTTGATAAGTTGCCAAAAGCTCAAGGTAGTTGATTGTTCCCTTTACTCCCTGGCCCATTTTGTTTCCGTACAAGCTGTTAACCAATGTTCCCCCACCCGATGGCGTAAAAATATCTCCGCCGTAATTGCTTAAGTTGCCATTTGCAAGCAAAGTATCCCCGCCAACCCGCGCAACAAAGTACTTAAGGTTGAATGAAAGTTTAGGGGCAGGCTGATAACGCAGGTTAATGATAAATTCGTAAAAATTAGCGCCAAGTGGGTCACCCAGGGGCTGATTGTAGTTGGTATAATCAATAGTCCCTGCATCGTGGGTATAGGTATATGGCCTAACATAATTAAACTCTAACTGGGCATCAAGGTTGGGCACAATATCAATGTATTTAACGCCGGCCTGTACCCCCCATTTGTTAGCCCACCAGCCGTTGTTGCTAAAAAAATTCTTCACGTTAAACTCATCCAATAACAGCTGCCCATATAGCGAAGCATGACTTGCGATATTGATTTTTATATCCCCACCAACCACCACGTTATCGGGGCTGCCCAGCGAGTGCTCAACTGCCCGATAGAAAATAATAGGGTTAAGATACTGAAACTCAAATCCATTACCCCGGCTTAAAATAACATTCTCAAAAAGGCCCATATTAAGCCAATGCGTTGCCTGCAGGCTAAGGTGGTGCATGGCCATATATTTTTTAGGTAGCAACTGGTCTGCACCCCGGGTATATTGATCAGTTAACTCGGCATATATATTATCATAGTTAAACCGCCAGAAGTGAATATTGAACCGGAGAAACAGATATGGCGCAGAGAAATCAGACAGAAAAAGGGAGCGCTGCCCATCGCCAATAAAAAATTTATCGCGGCCAAAGCTTATGTTCATGTACTTCAAAACATTTACATTGATATAGCCGCGAGCATCAAAGTAATCTATACCATCCTTAAACTTAAAAATGTTAGAACTGTAATCTTTCCAATAACTCTGGCCAGGCACAAAGCGATACGGGCCAGTGGTAACCACGTTTGCAACATACAAGGGAGGCCGCTCATCATTACCAGTGGCATTAAAATAAAAGCTGAACACCTGTTTAATATTCCCTCGGACTTCTAATCCCACCTGCCTGTTAAACAAAAAGCGCCCCCCACCGGCACTTTCTCCCCCAACAATAGCCCCCAGCATAGGGTTAATCCGCAAATTCCACAGTCCTTTCTTTTTAGAGCTAACCGAAAAGAAACTGGCCGGCTCTGTATACAACTTCCTCCATAAAGGGCGTTTGGTTTGACTATGCAAACTATCCAGCCACTCAGGGTTTTCATCAATCAAATACTGAAGTTGCGATTTTTGAACTTTGTTAAACCGGATATTCGAAAGTAAAATTGATTCAGCTACTTTAGCCACGTCACCTCTGTAATAAGGCTTATCAACGGTAAATTCAACAGGGGCTATCTTGCCATACTTTATATCAAGCCTGTCCATAAACACATAGCTATCGGTACCGAGGTTAATAGATGTGCCTTGTGAAAATGCATGTAAACCAAACGCGAGAAAAAGAAAAACGGTTAAAAGTCTCTGCATACAAATTTTGAACTGCGTGGAAGCCTGTAATAGCGCCAAACCTAAATTAAATTTGGGTTCTTAGCAAATAGCATCCATTAATTTGAACACTCCGTCAGCCTTTAATAACTTTTCCTTTTGTCATTCTATAAAAAGTCAGCAGCCAAAGTGCCACAGCTATAATAAAAGTCTGAACCGCTAACAAACTCCATTTAAGCGAAGTAAAAAGTGATGATATTGTGGCCAGCCTATCAGAAATATCGGGGTAGCCTTTTAACATACTCACTATACAGGCATTTTCACTATAGTCAGCAAGCATTACTAAAAACGGCAACAAATGAATATACCTGATTCGAAAACCGTAGGGTGCCAGCAACTTAAAAACCCATCCCATTATCATCAAAAACAAAAAGGTATAGGAAATCGGATAGAACGTATCGGCAATCAATTCAAACTTAGCGGCAAACGCACGTCCATTATCCCCGTATTGCGAAATAATAGCCCTCGCCTTTTCGGGTGTATAGCCAAATTGTAAATCAAGTATCTCAACATTTTTACCACTTATTTGCTGCATCATTTGCGCGCCTTTGGGCATAACTACGGCGCCAAAAACAATGTAAATTAACAGTGCGGCAACAAAGGTTTTCCAACCGGCAATGCGCCAAAAGAAATCGGCAATTTTCTGTAACATAAAAACAATGTAATTAAAAATCTGTTAATTGGGTACGGGTTGTAAGGTAGTGCATAAACCTACGTCCAATAACTAAAAGCAATTATGAAAATCGCTTCCTTCGTTTTAGTAATTTTAAGTCTGGCACTCATATCGTGCGGACAGAAAACAATTACATCACAACAAAAAAATACTCAAGCATCTAAAAACAATACAATGAATACCGAAAATCACGATTCGACACAAGTAACGAAAACAGAGGAAGACTGGAAGAATTTATTAAGCCCTGAACAATACAGGGTATTACGCGAAAAAGGAACAGAAGCCCCTTTTACCGGCAAATACTATCTTAACAAGGATAAGGGTGTTTATGTATGCGCTGCCTGCGGAAACGAACTATTTACATCCGATATGAAATTTGAATCATCGTGCGGATGGCCGAGTTTTGACAAAGAGATTGCAGGTGGCAAAATCAAAACGATTATCGACACTTCACACGGCATGGTTAGAACCGAAATAGTATGCGCAAAGTGTGGCTCTCACTTAGGGCATTTGTTTGATGATGGGCCTACTGCAACCGGTGAGCGTTATTGCGTAAATTCTCTATCTCTCGGTTTTAAGAAGGAAGAAAAATAGCGATTAACACTCCACTCGCTTTTCGCAATGTCATCATTTACAATAAAGGATGTTATTGTTAGAGGCGCCCAAAATCATCAGCTCATTGCATTAAATTTTGTACTTTCAGCTCTACTAAAAGTATAAAATGGCTGTAAAGAAAAGGGCTGCAGGCGCTAAAAATAAAAAGGGAACCATACAAAAATCGGATGTTGAAATGAAGCGACATCTGATTAATAAATACCGGGCACTTGTAGCCGAAAGGTATGACTACAAAAACGTAAAGAAGAATTTAAAACTGCCCGAAAACATCACTCCTGAAATAGTTGAGTCTCTAAGACAGTACTTCTTAACCAACTTATATCCTGAACCTGCGCAGCGTGAAAAACTGGATGCGGCATTTTCTGAACTTGAAAACTATGTAATGCATCCCGCAAAGGTTTGGGATTTACTAGGCAATATTACGAGCGCTATTTTTAAGTTCGGCTTCCAGTTCCCGGCAGCCATTAAAGCGGGGCTTATTTCCTTAGAGGCATACACCTCTGCCAATCATTTTGAAAATACGCTCACATCAGCTGCACTTCAAAAAAAGCTTACTATACCCGTTACCGATAAGCAGTTTTACGATTGCCTTATTGCAATACCCCAAAAAGACCTGTATAAGTTTATAAGCGAGCTTGAGCAATTGTTTGCTTCATTTACAAACACCAATCTGTTGGGCAAAACCATCAGTATTATGGAAGATGTAATTGCAAAAATGAAGGCAAAAAACAACATGTACAGTGGCCATGAAATCGAAGCAATCGAACTTGGCCTCGACATCATGCGCAAGGGATACGACCTCTTCATCGTTTATGATGACGATATGAAAAAGGAAATACTTCAGCTAATAACCGACAGCGAAAAAAAGTTTATTGATAACTTATATACCGGCGAATATTAAATCTCCGGTTTTAATCCTTCACAATCTTTCTGACAGCGTAAGAGTCGCCCACCTGTAGCTTAACCAGGTATACACCCGCCGATAAACCACTCAAATTAAATGAGCGATTAAAGCCACCGGCACTTAAATTTTCATGAAGCATACCTTTGACCACCTTGCCATCCAAATCGATAAGGTTGGCAATTACCATACAATTTTTTTTCAGGTTAAATGAAACCTGAATATGTTCATCAAAAAGTGTAGGGAACACCGAAAGGGCGTTGAGTTGATTTTCAATACTGCCAACACCGGCAAGTCCCGACCATCCAACTGTTTTATGAGCCACAAAAATCGAATCACCCGAGTTTGTATCCGTATCTACGCCGGCATTCCCTGCGTAATAAAAAGTAACCGGCCCTTCATAAGTAGTAGGCGCTGTCCATGTAAAGGTCCATACTCTATTGCTATCCGCATTATGATGCGCAACGAAATTATAGGTTGTTGATATAAGCGAAGTATTTATCGGATTAAGAATAGCAAAATTAGTTACCTCAACCCCCTCCCCTGCCGTGGCATCCATTGTGCTGTCCACTGCTGTAAGTTCAAATCCATGTACAGCACTAGGGCTGGTTGCAATCATTCTTAAAAAATACTTTACCCCGGGCGTATAAGTTGTAACACCTGAAAATACTTCAGTTAAAGATTGTGTATCCGTACCCATTTGTAAAATGAAATTGGTACTATCATGAAACGCCGTGAAACTTGAGTGACAAAAAGTACAATTCAGAGGACTCTGATAAGGATTAGGATCATCGCAATAATATCCCGGCGGCTGAACCTTATGCGACTTCAAATCAGTGGTTGAAAACAAAACAAGCAGAAATGCCGTAAATGATAAAAATAAAATCAGGGGTCTCTTTTTAAACATATCGCTTAACCTTTTAAAGAAGAATGTAGGATAATTTTGATTGAATACTGCAATATAATATTTTCTGATACCAGACTAAAATTTAACATAGGCGCTGAAAATTTTGATGGCGATAGCCAGCAGCACAACTCCGAAAAACTTCTTAATTGCAGCTAACCCTGTTTTGCCAAGCCTTCTCTCTATCCATCCCATTGAGCGCAGCACAATATAAACTATAAACACATTGATAATAATGCCAATCAAAATCTCCCAAACGCCGTAAACCGAGCGGAGAGATATGATAGT
Source organism: uncultured Bacteroidota bacterium (assembly GCA_903861145.1). Taxonomy (GTDB): domain Bacteria; phylum Bacteroidota; class Bacteroidia; order Chitinophagales; family LD1; genus Bog-950. The sequence continues at coordinate 6,918 of CAIOTH010000052.1, forward strand.
GGTAAGAGTTCCAGAACCGGCTATTAATGGAAATGCCAGCGGTATAAAATTACCGGAATGAGCTTCATCGGGATTTGTTTTAAAAAGATTGATGCCTAATATCATCTCCATGGCAAGAATAAATATTACCACCGAGCCCGCCAGCGCGAACGATTTTACATCTATGCCTACCAGGTGTAAAAAAGTTTCGCCCATAAAAAGAAAGAAGATCATGAGTGCTCCGGCAGAAATTGAAGCAATAGCGGGGCTAAAGTTTTTTAGATGTTGCCTTACACCAATAATGGCAGGCAGACCACCCACAATATCAATTATGGCAAACAAAGTAAACGTAACTGTAACTACTGATTTAAAAGAGAACATAGTATGAAAATATAAAAACTTCTATTTCACTTAATATGTGCTACATAATTAAACTAACCTTATGAGTCTGACTTTTTCTCCAGGTGCTCAAGTATGCGCAAAATCAAAGCATTTTGGTTTTCCAGGTGCATCAATATGTTTTCAATCTCTAGTTCGGCCTTGGTATTAACCTCAAAATCAGCTTCAGCACGCGTATCGGCATGGTCAGCCTGTGTATTTTGACCAACCATAATTAATGGCATTAGCAAAATTTGAATCAGGTTAGAAAGAAACAACCATAATACAAACGCAGGATAGGGGTCAAACCGAAGGGCTTTCGGCCCCAGTGTATTCCAACCCAACCAAATAAAGGTCCAGCCAAAAATGATAAGAAAGAAACCCATGCTGCCTACATGGTCAGTTATCCAGCACGCCAGTTTATCTATACGGCTTAACTCTTTTTTCTTCCTTTTATAGATGTCTGCAATAGGCTGAAAAAGCGTTCTTAACTCTTCAATAGTTTTGGGCTTAATAGGTTCCATCATTGTATTTTAGGTATTTATTATACTTGCTTTTAACAAAAATAAATATGGCTTTGTTTCAGGCAAAAAAAAGAGCCTCACAATTGTGAAGCTCAAGATCTGAATGATATCAAATTTTAGTTATGCTAACTTAACGTTGGCTGCATTCAATCCCTTTTTTCCTTCCTGGAGTTCAAAGGTTACTTCGTCGCCTTCTTTAATTTGATTAACAAGACCTGATACGTGAACAAAGTATTCTTTATCGGAGTCGTTATCCTTGATAAATCCGAAACCCTTTGCTTCATTAAAAAACTTTACTTTTCCTTTTTGCATAAAATATTTAATTAAATTTCGCCAAAGATAAACATAATTCTCAATTATTGACCATTTAGCCAAAAAAATATCGATTTCCTATATCTGATACAGCTAAATTTGTCCTAAATCACCTGTTGTAATATTTCCTAAATCAGTGCTAAATATGATTAATACATGGCAAAGTGCTGTATATTCGCGCCAGGTGCCAAACCTTTTCTGTAAACCACCGAAAGAGGGTTTGCAGAAAGCGCGGGCAGTGGTGAAAGCCATTGCCCTTTTTTAATCTCAGCGTTGTGGCGCTTGTCCCTCCGCCTTTAACTCGAAAGATTTTCCTTTATTTGTCAGCAATCTTTAACACAAAATATGTTCAACTTAATCAAAGATTTCCCAACACAATTATTACAAGCCGTTGAAATTGGCGAAAAAGCCGGGCTTAGGTCCAAATTCGATAACCCAATTACCAACGTCGTGGTTTGTGGCTTGGGGGGCTCGGGTATTGGCGGCGATGTGCTTTCCGAACTTCTACGTGGCGAACTTGGTGTTCCTATAATTGTAGTTAAGGGATATTCATTGCCGGCCTTCGTTAACAAATCTACCCTACTTATCCTTTGCTCTTATTCCGGCAATACCGAAGAAACCCTTTCATGTGCCCGCGATGCCGTTAAAAAAGGCATACAGGCAACCTGCGTTTCATCAGGCGGTAAGCTGGCCGAAATTGCAATTAAGCATAACTACGATTTGATTACAATACCATCGGGCTTCCCCCCACGCACTTGTTTGGGTTATGCGGTGGCACAGTTGTTTTTCATCTTAAAACATCACGGGCTTATCGGTAAGGACTTTAAAGATAACCTTATCCGCAGCGCCTCGTTTATGCAGCTCGAGCAACAAAAAATACGGGAAGATGCCGAGTTTTTAGCTGCTCAAATAATGCACAAACCCATTATTGTTTACGCCGAGGACAAATATCAAAGTGTTGCGTTAAGGCTAAAACAACAAATAAACGAAAACGCCAAAGGCCATTGCTGGCTCAACGTTTTGCCCGAGCTAAACCACAACGAGTTGGTTGGCTGGAGCAAGGCTAACCCCAACCTGGCAATGCTTGTTATACGCACCGATGATGAACACCCGCGTAATGCATTGCGCATTGCCTTTACCGAAAACGTATTGAGCAAACTACCTCAGCCGTTCTTCGAGATACGCGCCAAGGGGCACGATACCTACGAAAAACATTTCTACCTCATTCACTTCAGCGATTGGCTATCTTATCACCTTGCATTAATGCAAGGCTACGACCCGTTCGATATTGAAGTGTTGAATAAATTGAAGAGCCACTTAACCGCTATAACCGAATAACAATCCGCTGCTAAACCGGCTCTGGCTCTGGTTTCCCCTTTAGGGGACGGAAGGGGCAGGCTACTAGCATTAACTAACGCACTATGAAAAATGATTTGATTGAAGAAGATGATTTGAGCGCAACTACCGGCGAGCAGGGCGATGATTTGGTTGAACTGGTTACTCTTAAAATCGACAACGGGCAAACACCTGTGCGCATCGATAAATTTTTGCACGCCCATTTGGGCAATAACGTAAGCCGTACCAAAATACAAAGTGCTGCCGATGCCGGTAGCATACAGGTAAATGGCAAGCCGGTTAAATCCAGCTATAAAATAAGGCCAGCCGATGATATACTCCTCATCATGCCTAAGCATGCTGAGAATTACGACCTGGTGCCGGAAAATATTCCTATTGACGTAGTATATGAAGATGATGACGTTATCATCATCAACAAATCGCCTGAAATAGTAGTTCACCCCGGCCTTGGCAACCCGCGCGGAACGCTTATTAACGCTGTGCTTTGGCATTTTAAAGGACTGCCAAAGGGTAAGGAAGAGTTTCGCCCGGGTTTGGTTCATCGGTTAGATAAAGGCACCAGTGGCTTAATCATATTGGGTAAAACCGAATTTGCCCTTTCGCACCTCGCAAAACAGTTTTTCGACCGCACCATTAAACGCAAGTACGTTGCGCTGGTATGGGGCGATTTAAAAGAGGAAGAAGGCACCATAACCGGTAACATCGGTCGCGATACCCGCGAGCGTATGCAAATGGAAGTTTACCCCGATGGCGACAAAGGCAAACACGCCGTTACGCATTACAAGGTTTTAGAGCGCCTAAACTACGTTACACTTGTTGAATGTAGATTAGAGACCGGCCGCACACACCAAATACGTGTGCACATGAAACACATTGGACACACCTTGTTTAACGATACCCGATACGGCGGCGATAAAATTTTAAAAGGCACCGTATATTCAAAATACAAGCAGTTTATCGAAAACTGTTTTACCATCATGCCTCGCCAGGCGCTGCATGCAGCAACCCTTGGCTTCATTCACCCTGGCACCGGTAAAGAAATGTTTTTTGAATCGCCACTACCAACCGAATTCAACTCCGTACTAGACAAATGGCGCAAGTACTGGACCAATCCAAATGCTGCTGTGGCGGAGGTGGAGGAATAGGTTTAAACTCTTACATTACTAACATCTTCTGCGTAAACTTCTGTTCGCCCTGGCGCAGGGTGTAGAAGTAAATGCCTTTGGACATGCTGTGCGTATCAACCTGTATTTGATAAGTGCCCGGCGCGTATGTTCCCTCAACCAGTGTTTCAACTTCTTTACCTACGTCATCATACAATTTCATTTGTATGCTGCCACCGGTGGTGCTAAATTCAATAACCGTGGTCGAATTGGTAGGGTTAGGGTAATTACGCAAAACATCGTCGCTATTACTTAGTTTATTTATACCGGTAGTGGTGCTGCAACTTGAGTTAACCAAATCTAACAGTGGAAACGAGCCACCTAACATAGATGCACTCAAAGCATCATCCGAAACACAGAACCAGTCTTTCAATACCGTTGAGTAAATGGACCGGAAATCCTGCTGCATGGCAATGTTATCGTTCACAGTCGCATTGGCAGGTATAACCGGGTTGGTACCCAGCAAACCGGCTTTCACCTGGCTACCAAATAAAAACACAGGCTCAGCAGTACCGTGGTCAGTACCCTGGCTGCCGTTAGAAATTATCCTTCTTCCAAACTCCGAAAAAGTCATTCCCAGCACTCTATCCTGCTTGCCCATCAACGTTATATCATCCTGGAAAGCATTTACTGCCGTTGAGAATTGTGCCAACAAATCAGCATGGTTACCATTTTGGTTACCGCTTACATCAACTTGCGAACTATGCGTATCGAAACTGCCTATACTTACCATGTACACTTTGGTTTGCAGGCCGCCGCCTATTAGCTGCGCTACAATTTTTAATTGGTCAGCCAGGCCATTGGTACCCGCTGTTGGATAAAGCGTAGATAAATTAGCCTGTGCCGTAGCAGCATTTTTTATAACCGTTGCGTACGATTGAGTTTGTAATGATGTCTCTCGCAAAAAACTCAATTCATGTCCTGCAGGTGTATTTGGCGCAGATGGTGTAGTGCCCGACGTAAGCTGATAAAAGCTTGATGAACTGGTAATAGCTATACCCATGCTGGCAGCCGGCCCCTGCAATGCTGTTGAAACCGTTGAACCAATTTGCAAAGCCAATGGGTCTGGCGCTGTTGAGTTTGGGTAACCGGTGGGGTAACCGGTATATTCCTGGTCTAAATAGCGGCCCACCCAACCAGTTGGCGGGGGTGTTGCATCATTAGACCCGGTAAGCCATATATCCGTAGCCTCAAAGTGCGAAAAGTTAGGATTAGGGTAGCTTACGCCCTGCACAATAGCCACCTTCTGCTCATTAAACAGCGCCTGTATTTCGGGCATTGACGGATGCAATCCGGTTACAGTATATCCGCTCAATGCAAGCACCAGGTTGGCCGGTATCAAAATATTAGCTCTCGCAGTTGATAGCGCAGAATACTGGTCTAGCGGAATAACAGTATTTAAACCATCGTTACCACCGGTTAGCTGTATAATAACAAGCACCTTATCATTCTCTGTCGACGAGCGCAAAAGTTTTTCAAACACACTTCCCTTACCAAAGGCTTTAATAGTAAAACCATTCATCAAAAACGGAACAGTTGCAACCGGTAAGGCACGTCGTAAAAAGGTTCTCCTCTTCATTTTTATTTTTTTAAAGTGTTACTCTAAAAGTCTTTTACTATTCTGTTTCCTGGTTAAATCAACTGGTATTCCGCCATATCCATTAAGTACGAAAGCATAGCACGCAACCTGCTCGAACAGGTATTTTGATAAGTGGTATTGGTAGGATTGGCAATATATTGGTTCCACGCGCTGGTCCAATAAGCATCGTTGGTTTGACCCGAGAGCAAAGTTGTTTTCAAAAAGGCAGTTTGCGTTGCTCCCAAATCATTAGGGCTTAGCAAGGCCGCACAATCTGCAATTAATTGGTTCGGGTCGCTGGGGTTAGTAAGCTGTGCCGTAAAAGCAAGGAAATCAATTTTCAAATTAACACCACTCCTCGTAATCCCCGCCGATGAACTAAACCCATCGGTATATTCATTACGCAATGGCAAAGTATCGCTGTTTATCCATAACTCATGAAACTGCGGCTCTTGGTAATATGCCGGCCAGCCTGCCACGTTAGGCGGGTCACCGGGATCCAAGGCCAGTGTTTGCAGCATACCTACAATAATATTCCAGCCCTTATACTGGCTTACATAATTTGTAGCATCCGGAAACGTAATATTAAATTGCCTGCATACCCCAACTACATGGTCAATCGGGTTCTTAATATGGCAACCAACATTGTTCGGGTCGAAAAAGTGCTGACTTTTAAGCAGCGCACTCATAACCGGTACCATATCAAAGTTGTTCTGCACCATTACATTGGCCAAAGGCGTAATAACATTGGTTTCAATGTTATCATCAATGTTGTAATAAATAAACCACCGGTACAGGTTGCGGCATAAAAACTTAGCCGCCTCTACCTGCTGAAAAATCATATCAATGTACAAATCGGTTTCGTTAGCACCATTGGCACCGGTCTGCCCTGCAATAACCGTGTTATTGTAGAATGCCGAAAACTGCTTGCTGCTTGTATCGTGTTTAGCAGAGTTAAACGATGAACTAATGGTAGCCCTGCTATCCTTCCAACCGGTTAGTACCTTGGCCGCCATTTCAACATCACTCTGCGTATACAGCGAATTAGGCCCCTTACCCACGGTAAAAAGCTCTTGCGATTCTCTGCCAAAGTTTTCATTCGGGTTGGTAAGCGTGTTCGTATCGCCATTTAAATACACCAACATACAGGGGTCGGTAACAATCTGCCGCATCAAATATTTAAAATTACCCAACGAGTTGGCGCGCAATAAAGCCAGGTATTTGTAGCTATAGCGTGCATCATTTACCGTAGCCATCTGTGTTGAAAAATGATTATGCCAAAACAAAGTCATCTTTTCGGTAATGTTGCGGTTTTGATTAAGCATTAAACCAACCCACCATTGTTTAAGGCTTTGTTTTCTGCTGGGGTTAAACGTACCGTAAGCTGCATTTACCCAGGTACTACCCGCAGGCACATCGGGGTCAATATTAGTCCCGTTATTATAGGCGTTTATTGGCGGATTGGGTGTAGTTGCCGGTGTAAGCAGCGCAGCTACCACCTGGTCAAGCGTCATACCCGCAAAATAATTCAGGTCGGCCTGTGTAACGCCAAACATAGTACGGCGCAATAAGTGTATCAGTTGCGCTTGCTTAAAAGTGCCGGTGTATTCATCAATCCCCGAGGCAGATTTTTGGTCGAATTGCGGCTTGGTTTTATTGGCGAACTCATTTACCGGTGCCTGTTTGGCAACAACATCCTCAGGTATGTTACCCGAAATAGCTGCACCTAAAAATTCAGAGCGTTTAATTGGATCCATAAGCAAACATGTTTTGAAGAAGGAATTTCGATATTTGACTTAAATCTAAAAACAAAGTTTAATCGGCTCTTGCTTTTAACGTTTTGATCGCTAAGTATATTTACAATAAATAAATGGATACATGATTCGAAGAATTTGTCTTATCCTGGTTTGGCAACTTTTTATCTTCTCGGCTTCTTGCCAACCGTTCACGTCTCCATATAAGCTATCGCTGGCAGTCGATATCCCCATTAGCACCAACAGTGTGGCTTTACTTGGCACATCTTACCTCATTGGCAAAACATGGGATGTACCATCTAAACAAAGCATAGCATTCTTAAACCGCGATTCCATCAACAAATTCGACCGCGGGGCCACCCGGCAAAATTCAAAAATGGCTGGCTATCTAAGCGATTTTACCATTTACGCCGCAGTTGCTTTACCATTACTACAGCTCATCAATAAAAATTCGAGAAAAGATTTTGGCAAAGTAGCTACCATAAGCGCCGAAACATTTACAGTCAATCTCGCCTTCACCGAATTATTCAAAGAAACCATCAGGCGAAAACGTCCGTTACTCTACAACCCCGATATACCGGTTGATAAAAAATGGAAGAAGGATAATTTCAACTCTTTCTACTCGGGCCATACGTCAACAGTATCTGCAATGAGCTTCAGCTTTGCTGAAATGTACGCCGATTATAACCCGCATTCAAAGTTAAAGCCAATGGTGTGGAGTATGTGCGCGGTTTTCCCGATTTTAACCGGTGTGTTACGCTACAAAGCCGGCAAACACTTTTGGATCGATGTAATTACAGGCTACATAGCCGGCGCAGTAGTAGGCCTGGCAACACCCTATGTGCACAATGCCAAACTAGGTTACAATCAACGAATGAATTGAACCTAAACAGCTCTCTTCTTCGGAGCAGGCTTAACAACCCGTTTAGCAGGTTTCGCCTTTTCAATAATATTTAAAATATCATGCCCCGCCTTATCGCGCTTACTTTGAAGGTATTTCTTGTTGTGCTTGTTGGGTGCAATTTCAATAGCCACGTTATCTACAATTTCCAACCCGTAACCAATTAAGCCCACACGTTTTTTAGGGTTGTTCGTCATCAGCTTCATTTTCGAAATACCCAGGTCGTTCAATATTTGTGCACCAACGCCATAATCACGGGCATCCATAGGCAAACCAAGTCGTAGGTTCGCCTCATAAGTGTCAAGCCCTTGCTCCTGCAATTGATACGCTTTTAGTTTGTTCAATAGCCCAATGCCGCGGCCCTCTTGCTGCATGTATAGCACCACACCCTTTCCTTCCTTTTCAATACGCTGTAAAGCCACTGCCAACTGGTCGCCACAATCGCAACGCATTGAGCCCATAATATCACCGGTAAGGCATGATGAGTGCACTCTTACCAGCACCGGTTCATTCTTTTTCCAGGTACCCTTAAAAATTGCAAGGTGCGGTTCGGTGCCACCTACCTGCGAGTAAGCCCTTACTCTAAAGTGTCCGTATTTACTTGGCAAGTCAACCTCCACCTCGCGGTTCACAAGGCGGTCGTGTTTCATCCGGTATTCAATCAAATCCTTTATCGAAATAATTTTGAGCTTAAGCTTTTTCGCAATCTGCAATAGCTGCGGCATACGTGCCATGCTACCATCCGCATTCATCACCTCGACCAAGACACCCGCCTCTTCAAAACCTGCCATGCGCGCTAGGTCTACTGTGGCTTCGGTGTGCCCCGCACGCCTCAAAACCCCACCTGTTTTAGCTATCAGCGGAAATATATGCCCTGGCTTTGCAAAATCACCCGGGCGCGCATCTCTATTTACCAAGTGCAATACAGTCTTTGCCCTATCATGTGCCGATATACCGGTAGTGCATCCATCCCCCAACAAATCCACCGAAACGGTAAATGCAGTTTCGTGGTTAGATGAGTTTTTCTGAACCATCAAAGGCAAATCCAACTTAGCGCATAACTCTTCACTCATCGGCATGCAAATCAATCCGCGTCCATGTGTTGCCATAAAGTTTATCATTTGCGGCGTAACCTTACGGGCGGCACCTATAAAATCGCCCTCGTTTTCACGGTCTTCGTCGTCAACAACAATAATCAGTTTGCCATTTCTAATATCTTCAATCGCTTCGGGTATGGTATTTAGTTTGCTTTTCATTTTACAAGTGGGTTAAGGTGTTCAAAGTATATTCTCTCCAGTGTTATTTCCCCGAAATCTTCTTATTTAGAATCACTCTAAATACTAAAGAATGGTTTATTTTCAATTATTCCAATTAAATGCTCCTGATTTTTCTCATCCTTCATTATCAACTTATTATACAGTTCTTTTCGTCGGGCTCCAGGTACTGGTTTTAATGCCCTTGGTATACATCAAAAACCCATTAACCAAGGCAAGATTCATAGTGTAGAAGTACGAGGCCAACCGCAAAACAAACAGGTGAATACCCATCTTTTTTAAAGCTGCATCTACAACAGGCGAAAGCAGCAACAAGTTCTGTAAAACGAAGGTAAAAATGTAAAAACCACCATGCTTCAAAAGCAAGGCATTAGCTATGTAGGCAGCCACAATAAACACCGGCCCAAACCACCGTATAACCTTGTGTGAAAGAAAACAGAAAGACACCGCATTAAACCCAAATAACAGCGGCCAATAAACGCTCAGGTTTTGAAAGTTCCCCGCCTGTATCCTCGATTTACGTTTAAACTCCTCTCCCACCTCGGTCGATACATCTTCGTAGCAAACCGCGTTCAATTCACTAATGGCCTTCTTCTTGCTTTTGAAAACATTCATGCTCAGGTAAAAATCCTCCATCAGGTAATTTTTAGGTATTTCAACCCAGCAATCGGCGCGCATGGCATAGCAGGCGCCAAAGGCACCCATCATGCTGCCCCAGTTAAGCCCTTCCTGGTATTTCATTTTGTTTTCGCGTTGTATGTAGCTTTTTTCCTGGTGGGCAATTCCTTCGGCGGTTACACCTCGATTCAAAATATTGGCGGCAACCTGGCCAATTTGAAGCTGCTTAAAATGCTTCACCATTTCAAAAATGGTGGTTGCAGTAAACATTACGTTGGCATCAGTAAAAATCAAAATATCCTTAGTCGGGTTCAAAACGGTACTCCCTAGCTCAGTTATCAGTTTGTTAATAACTCCCGATTTCCCATTCCGCACAACAAATTTGAAAAACCTTATTTGCTCGTACTTTGCCGCAAACTCATCAACAATTGCATTGGTCTCATCCGTCGAATTATCCGAACCTATATAAACCCTCAGCTTTTGAAACGGGTAAGTAGTATTCATAACACTCTCTAACTTCTCCCTTATTACCTTCTGCTCATTAAAAACCGAAAAAACAAGATAGACCATTGGCAAATCCTCATCCCTTACTCCATATACTATTGCATTCTCTTTTTTACCCGTCGAAAACACCTTTAGCAACACCGGAAACAACACATACGAGTGAAACACTAGCCCCACCGACAGCCAAAAAATAATTTCAGCAACAATAATCATTAGCTTAATTCGGGTTTACAAAATTGAAGCAATGCTGCGCTGATTTTGCGGTTATCGTATTTTTCACTCACCAGTTTTTGCGCGTTCTTGCCAAGGGCACTCCTCACATTTTTCTCTTGAAGCACTTTGATAATTGCGTTGGCAAACTTCGTAGCATCATCGGCTATCAAAATATCAAGCCCATCGGTATAAGCAAGACTTTCCGCACCAACGGTTGTACTGACTATTGCCCTTCCCAACGCCATGGCTTCAACAATTTTAACCCGCATTCCACTACCTGCAAACAATGGCACAATGCTCACCGCCTTCGATAAAATAAATTCCTGTGCATTATCCACCTCGCCGACAACAACCAATCCTTTCACATTATGGCTCTTTATCTCTGCCGGAAAATTCCTTCCTGCAAGGTAAAACTTTGCATTGGGTATTTGCGCTGTAACCTGTGGCCAAACTTTTTCAATAAACCAATCTATACCCTCGCGGTTAGGCATCCAATCCATACCGCCAATAAAGGCTACCGCATTTTCTTCAGTATCACTTATCTCCGGCGGTATATCAAAAACATAACCAATAGGCAATGGCATATTTGGCAAAGTGCAGCCGTACTTCATAAAAATATTCATGTCGGTGGCCGATACCGGCACCAGTACATCGGCTAAATTAATATGGCTCAATTCAAAGTGCTTAATACGCTTGGCCAATAATCCCAGATACCATTTTTTAAAAGGTTTCTTCTCAGTTTCATGCAGGCGCTCCCAAATAACAAACTCAACATTATGCGGTCTTAAAGCAACTTTAGCTTTTGTATGCTTTCTTATAACATCTATATACCGCATCAAATAAATGCCCTCCAGCAAAATCAAATCAAAATTGCCTTTATCCAATGTTTCAGCTATTTTTTGTTCAAAGGCTTTCAAATAAAACCGCTCAATGTTATATGACTTATCGGTAAAAAGGTTCAAAAACGCATCAACAGCTTTAATATCAGTGTTAATGTCAACCGCCTCAAATTTGGCCAGCTTGGCAACCTCTGCCGGCAATTTATCGAGGGGGAAATAGTGTTTATTGGTGTTTAAAGACAGCACAGTAACATGGTGCCCCAAATCGGCAAAACCCTTGGTTAAGTTGAAAATGCCAATAACTTCGCCGTCTTTAACAGGCCAGGGAAATTTCTTGGTAATTTGTAAAATGTTCACTTATGTTACTTTTGCGCCGCAAATGTATTAAAAGCGCCGAAGTGCAGGGCAGTTGTAACGGGTTGCTTTTATGCTATTGCTTAATTACTTAACTCAAAATACAGAGAATGTATAACGGAAAAAAAGTTGCTGTTGTTTTACCGGCTTATAACGCAGCCAACACCCTCGAAATTACTTACAAAGAAATTCCACTTGATATAGTGGACGAGGTAATATTGGTGGATGACGCCAGTAAAGATAATACCGTTGAGGTAGGTAAAGCCCTTGGCATAAAGCACATTATTTCGCACGAAAAGAATAAAGGCTATGGTGGCAATCAAAAAACGTGCTATTCAAAAGCCCTTGAGTTAAACGCCGATATAGTTGTAATGCTACACCCCGATTACCAATACACCCCAAAACTTTTGGTAGCTATGATTAGCATTATCGGCAACGATGTATACCCGGTAGTTTTAGGCTCGCGCATATTAGGCGGAGGAGCATTAAAAGGTGGTATGCCAAAGTATAAATACATTTTTAACCGCTTCCTTACCCTAACTCAAAATGTGCTGTTGGGCGAAAAGCTATCAGAATATCACACAGGTTACCGTGCTTTTAGCAAACAGGTTTTGACTTCAATACACTTTATGCGCAATAGCGATGATTTTGTGTTCGATAACCAAATGCTATCGCAAATTTTTTACGCCGGTTTCGAAATAGCCGAGGTTACCTGCCCTACTAAATATTTCCCCGAGGCCAGCTCTATCAACTTTAGCCGTAGCTTGACTTATGGTATAGGTTGCTTAAAGGTATCAGCCATACACCGCCTCTGCAAGTGGGGGGTTATGAAGAGTGAGTTGTATGCCTAGGCTCAACACAATAATCAAATTCGCAATAATATCAGTTGGAATAATCCTTTTGGTTTCGGCGGGCATTTTGGGTTTGGATCATTATTTGTCCATTCCAGACAGCCTTGGTTACTTCGCTTTTGATGCAATTATTGTCTCAATGGTAACCGCCCTGTTTCTTTCACTTATAACCATGGGTTTGCTTTTTTTTGATAAATCTGAAAGCAACCCTTTATTTTATCTTTTGCTGGCCGCTATTGCTGAATTCATAATACCCTTTGCAATTCTTTCTCATGTGATGGCCTGTTAACTATTGCTTCGGATTTACTTCCAAAACTTCCAGCTCTTTTCCTTTTCTACCGGCGCGCTTAGCTGCTCTTGGTACCAGCCCTCCGTTAGTTTTACAGCATTTATCAGTATTTCCACCAATTCGCGGGGAGGCCCTTCCGACTCTGCCCCATAAATAACCCTAAACGAGTAGTCAACCTCCTTAGGCCCCTGAAAAATCATAGTTAAGGTGCAATCTGCGCCCATTCTGTTGGTCTTTCGCATTACCCCGCTATAACTAAATATTTCTTCGTTAATGGTCATCATCAGGGCCTCAAAATGGCCTTGGTTCGAAACGCCCCGGTGTAGGGGCAAATCGCTGGTAAGATTTCCATCGCCTTTGCGGTCAATATTACCGTCTTTTGCCAGTAAAATAAAAAGAGAGGTTTTATCGCCAACCTCAAGGGTAATTAAAATCTTATCAATTAAAAGCTTTTCGTGCATACCACCGTTTATAATATGAATCTAAAATTTTATTGCCTACGTCCCAAAAAAATGTCTAACGCCCCGTATTTAGCCCACAAAACAGCCCCCGGCATTTGGGCTTAGATTTCCCCGTTTAAAAAAAATTTTGCGGTTACGATTTATTTTCTATTCTTGCAGCGTTACATCTTAACGTTAATTTGTGATTTGAATTACTGATAATGGCACGCAAAAAATTTACCGCAGAATATATCGTCCGCTCATCCCCCTCGATATTATTTGAATTTTTGACTCAAACCAGTAGCCTGGCACAATGGTTTTCAGACTATTGCGACTCGCAGGGCGATATTTTCATTTTTGGATGGGGCGGCTCATTTCAACGCGCCCGCCAGTCGGAAGTAATTGATGATGAATTTGTAAAATACCATTGGGAAGGCGGAAAAAAGGAAGAGTTCTTTTCTTTCCGGGTTTACAAATCCGAAATTTCAAACGATACCATCCTCGAAATAACCGATTTTGCCGAGGCCAAAGAAATTAAAGACCAAACTTTACTTTGGGATAAGCAAATTGATGATTTGAAGCACGCTATCGGAGCCATGTAATTGGGCAATTCGATAAAGGGCCAATCCGATAATGAATACCTTCAGGCATTTAATTGCCGAATTACCAAATTACCGAATTAAGCCATCCTCATCTCATACTTCTTTGTTTAGATTTGCGTTTACTGAACTGCCATGAAGAAGCTTGATACTTTAGTAATTAAAAGTTTTATCGGCCCGCTCATTCTTACCTTTTGCATAGCGCAATTTGTGCTGGTAATGCAGTTTTTATGGAAGTATATTGATGATTTAGTAGGCAAAGGGCTTAATACCTGGGTGCTGATACAGTTACTGGCTTATGCCTCGGCCCGCTTGGTTCCCCTGGCATTACCCCTGGCGGTTTTGCTCGCCTCCATCATGACCTACGGCTCGTTTGGTGAGCACTTTGAACTTACAGCTGTCAAATCAGCAGGTATATCGCTGCTTAGGTTTATGCAGCCCTTAGTTATAACGGTTACGGGCATCAGCATTTTTGCCTTTTACTTTAGCAACAACCTGTTGCCCATGGCCAATTTAAAGTTTAGTGCTTTGTTGTACGATATCAGGCATCAAAAACCCACTATGGCCCTTAAGCCCGGTATTTTTTACAGCGGCATTGATGGTTTTTTTATAAAAACTACCGAGAAGGACGACAAAACAAACACCCTCTTCAACATTACCGTTTACGACCACACCAGCGGCCATGGCGACGACCACGTAATTACCGCCGAAAAAGGTAAAATGCTACAGGACGAAGATGAAATGGCACTAACACTGCTATTGGAAAATGGCAAACAATACCGCGAAGTTGACCCTAAAGACCCCAAGGTTAACAACTACGAAATGATTAGCACCTCCTTCGCTTCGTGGGAGAAACGCTTCGACCTTTCGCAATTTAAATTGAGCAGAACAGATGAGTCGTTTTTTAAGGACTTGAAGCAAATGATGAACCTGAAACAGCTTTACGGCGAAATTGACACCATCAACTTAGAAGCTACCAATCTTAAAAAAGGATTGATAGGTTACATGGTTCCCTACCTCAACATGAAAAAGTTTGGTATTGATACCTTAAAAAAAGATGCCGCCATTGCTCCGGTTAAATTCGATTCGGTGGCCGAGTTATTGGTACCGTACGACCGGGCAAAAAAAATACAGATAATGGAAGTGGCCATGAACAATGCGCGCAACATTAAAAACTACGCCGATGTAACCACCAAACAAATTGATTTTAAAAACCACGATTTGGTGACGCACATGGTTGAGGTATACCGAAAATTTACGCTGTCAATTGCCTGCCTGGTATTATTCTTTATTGGCGCACCTCTCGGTTCTATCATCAGGCGCGGTGGTTTGGGTTGGCCCTTGTTTTACAGCGTAATCTTTTTCATTATTTACCACATCACCTCGTTAACCGGCGAAAAACTGGCCGAAAACGACGTATTAACCGGCTTTACAGGTATGTGGCTCTCAACGTTTATCTTAACGCCCGTTGGCCTGTTTCTAACATTAAAAGCCACTAACGATTCAAAAATTTACAGTGCCGAATACTATCGTACTTTGTTCCATCGCGTGTTTAAACCAAAAGCCAAAATAGCTTAGAGAATTTCAACCAAAGAGTTATGAAATGGCCTAATCCGAAAATATCAAAAAAATCCTTTACCGTCTGCGTTATTGGGTGGTTCCTTTTTCCCTCAACGAGTTTCGAAAAAACCGGGCAAAACGATTTAAAACGAGATAACCTCATAGGCAAAGTAAAAATCGTCGAGGAAATAGATTATAAAGCGCATAATGAGGACGGGGTTATTGCAATGGGCACAGTAACCGACAAAACCTCCACTAGTTATAATGCTGAGGGTATTGAAGTCAAAATTGTCTATCACAATTATGAAATCGAACGAGGGAAGGACTTTGGAGGTACCGACCTTTTTTCAGTTAACAATAAGGGGCAGAAAATTGCTTGCGCGCACACTAGAAGCAACGGCAATTGGACTGATAGCTCATTCTACGACGCCCATGGCAACAAAATTAGATGTATCAGCTACAATGCAGATAGTTCGGTTCATTATATAACCTCACTGCAATTTGATAAAAAGGGTAGGGAAATAGAAAACACCATCTCTTATCCGGCTAAAACAGAAATTGAGGTATCCATTACAACTGAGATAAATTACGATGACAGTAAAGGATTAATTGAAAGCAAATCTTATAAAACCGGTGATACAGCCCATTTACAAGGTCGCGAAATCGAATTTCTGAATGATGTTGGAATTCCAATAGAATCACGATTTTATAATAGGCAGGGAAATTTTGCAGAGAAATCAGTTGTTACCTACGATGGTTATGGCAATCAAGTAAGCCAGTACGTTACAGATTCTCTAGGTAGTATTATGCGTAAACAAAAATGGGAATATGAATATGACAAAACAGGTAATTGGATAAAAAGGATTTTTTATCATTCCGACAAACCATTAAGCATTACCGTTAGAAAATTAAAGTATTATTAGGCATTCAACTGAAAAGTCAAATCTTCTTGAAACAATTTCTTCAACAAAACAAAATATTCCTCATCCTCTACCTGCTATTTTTAATGGCTGGTGGCGCATTGATTTTGAATTACGAGCAGGGTCACGAAATTATTCTTTTCAGTTCGTTGCATACCCCACTATTCGACCAGGTATTTAAATACACCACCAAATTAGCCGAGGCCCCAATGTTACTTTTAATTGTAATAGTAGCTATTAGGTTTAGCTATGGCAAAGGCTTATTGCTTGGTTTAAATGCCCTGCTGGTATTTGGGGTTACAGCCCTGTTAAAGGGCATCGCCTTCGCTAACCAGGTTCGCCCTTCGGTTTTTTTTGAGGGTAAAGAGCACCTCAACTTTGTTCAAGGTGTCGAAATATACAGGTACCACAGTTTTCCTTCAGGACATACCTCATCAGCTTTTGCCCTGTTTTTTTTAATGAGCATTCTGTTTAAAGATAAAAAATGGGCACCGGTGTTTTTTATACTGTCATTAATGGTGGGTATTTCGCGGGTATACTTATTGGAACACTTTTTTCGCGATGTTTACGCCGGTTCGCTGATTGGCATGTTGTGTACAACTGCTTTTTATTTAACTTTCGGTGAATCGCGGTTTTATAAAAGTATTGTTTGGCGAGATAAAGCCCTTTGGCAATGATAGATAGGTTACTGAAAGAAATTCGTCAATTCCCCACACAGTTTTTTTTGCTGGTAATTGGGGCCCTCCTGTTTATTCCTTACCTCGGCAACGTTCACCTTTTCGATTGGGATGAAATAAACTTTGCCGAAAGCGCCCGCGAAATGCTCTTAACGCACAACTATCATATTGTGCAAATAGATTTTCAGCCGTTTTACGAAAAGCCGCCATTTTTCATCTGGTTGCAGGCACTCTCTATGCACTACTTAGGGGTAAATGAATATGCTGCGCGGCTGCCAAACGCCATTTGTGGTGTCATTACCATGCTGGTAGTGTTTAATGTGGGCCGCAATGTTTTTAAGTCGCAGTTCGGTGTGCTATGGGCACTTATGTTTGCGTGCTCCATTCTACCGCAGATATATTTTAAGTCGGGCATTATCGACCCTGTGTTTAATCTTTTAATCTTTTTGGGCATTTATTTTCTATACCGGGTCTCGCTCCATAATGATTTTGAACACCCACGCGATAGGGCAAGCAACCGCCGCAGGCACTTACTACTCTCCGCCTTGTTTATTGGCCTTGCCACGCTTACCAAAGGGCCTGTGGCTATACTATTGACTGTACTGACCGCAACTACCTATTTTATAGTTAACCGGGGCAAATTAAGGCTGGGGTTTGGCGATATGATAACGTGGTGGTTCATCGTTTTTGTGGTGGTTGTTGCCTGGCTTAGCATGGAATCGCGCCAAAGCGGGTTAACGTTTGTAAAGGAGTTTATAAAATACCAGGTTGAATTGTTTAGCACCGAAGGTGCAGGGCATGGAGGGCCATTTTATTACCATTGGCCTATATTGCTATTTGGGGTGTTTCCGGCATCAGCCCTCATTTTTGATTCATTCAAAAAAAACGAATTAGACGACACCGACCAGCGCTTTTTTAAACGTTGGATGATTTACCTGTTACTGGTTGTGCTGATTGTTTTTTCGGTGGTAAAAACCAAAATCGTTCACTACTCAAGCCTGTGCTATTTCCCCATAACCTTCCTGGCGGCTTACTATCTCAATTATTTTTTAGATGGGAAAATGCGTTGGACATGGAGGCAAACCGTGCCCGTATTTGCCATTTGTCTTAGCATAGTAACAGCATTAACCGGCGGTATCTTCCTCATTCAACACCCCTACCTGATTACTTATTATGTAAAAGATGATTTTGCAAAGGCCTGCCTTAATACACCTGTGTACTGGAGCAACAACGATATCAGGTTTGGTATTGGTTACCTGATAGCCATGATTATTAGCATTACTTTAATTGAAATGAAAAACCGCCGTTGGGGTATTTACTTAATGGTTATAAGCAGCGCCTTATTCATTAACACCGTTATGGTTTTTATTGTGCCCCGGGTTGAACGTTATTCTCAACGCGATATGATTGAATTTCTCGAATCGAAGAAAAACGAAAATTGCATTGTTGAAACCGCAGGCTTTAAAAGTTATGCCCAGTTTTTTTATGCCGCCAAACCCATTCCATCGTCCAACGATAATAACAAAGTTCATTACATTGTTACCAAAGCAAATAAGGTTAGCGAGTTGCTGCGCGATAACCCTAAAGCCATTGAAATTGGAAGAAAAAACGGATGGGTTTTCTTTAAAAAGAATCCATAAGTTTTCATCTACTTTATAAAACACAAAAGCCCCGTTATGGGGCTTTTGTGTTTTATAATTTCAACCGAATATTTCTATCGGCCTACAATCAATTTGCGATAAACGCTGGCTTCATTTTGGCTAATCTGCACCAGGTAAATGCCGGTGGCAATACCGGTCATATCTATCGAAATTTTTTCACCCGATACCGGTGTGTTATCACTTGCAATTAGCACACGGCCTTTCATATCAAGCAGGCGAACTGCAACTTTTCCTTCGCCAATCGAACCTTTAAAATCCACGAACAAAGTATTATCAACCGGGTTGGGGTAAACAGAAATACCTGCTAATGCCGATGGCTCTGCAATACCTGCAAATGTTACATCGTAAGGTGTTGAAATATTTTGGCAACCATGTATATCAGTAACCTCAACAGTATAATTACCATTGCCCGGAGGAGTTAACCTTTGGCTACTTGCTCCACCAACCGAAATATTATTTACATACCACTGGTAAAAACTACCCGGCGATGAAACCAGTATGCCAGAGCTATCAACAACGTTGGCTACCGGTGCAGCAAACACGTTCATAGTTAAACTGTTTGAAGAAGCGGTATTAGGGCTTGCACATGATAAAGTACTGGTAACAGAACAGTTGATAACATCTCCGTCAACCAGGCCATTATCAATATAAGCAGCTGAGCCGTTTCCAACAGTATTCCCATTTTTGCTCCATTGATATACCGGGCTCGAACCGCCGTTTACTGCCGTTGCATTAAAAGTAACACCAACACCCTGGCAAATATTTAAGCCAACATTCGAACTAACACTCACAACTGCTGGCCCACCTTGAACCACGCTAAATGTCAACGGGCTTGAAACTACAACCTGTTGCGAAACACAGGTTGAACTTGATGTAAGCTGCACAATGTAAACATCACCGTTAGCTATTGATGATGGAGAATAAGTAGCCGAAGTAGCGCCTGATATATTATTCCCGTTCTTCATCCACTGATAAGCAGGCGATGAGCCACCATTAACCGGCGTAGCGTTTAACGTTCCGCTTTGCCCGTTGCAGATAGATGTGCCCACCGAAGATGATAAAATTACAGTTGCAGTACCACCGGTTGATACGCTAATATTAATAATATTAGAAGTAGCGGTTGTAGGAGATGCACATGATGAACTTGATGTAAGCACTACCGAAATGGCCGCGCTGTTTCCTAACGTAGAGCTTGAGTAAGTAGACGATGTTGCCCCACTAATGGCGGTGCCACCATTATACCACTGATATGTAGGTGAACTTCCGCCGTTAACCGGCGAAGCTGTAAAAGTCACATTCTGCCCCGAACATATCGAGGTGCCCGAGCCCGATATAATAGTTACCGCAGGAGTTATAGCACCCGAGATATTGATAGTAATTGCGTTTGAGGTAGCATTGCTGGTTGTGACACATTGCGAATTAGAAACAATTTTGCAGGTTATAACATCACCGTTAGCAAAGGTAGTTGACGAATAAGTTGAGCTGGTTGCCCCGTTTATGGCTGTGTTGCCTTTATACCACTGGTATGTAGGCGCTGTACCCCCATTAACCGGTGTTGCTGTAAACGTTACATTTTGGCCTGAGCAAACACTATTACCCGGGCTTGCGGCAATTGAAACAGATGCCGCGCCATTGGCAGTTATAGTAAATGTAATTGCGTTTGAAGTAGCCGTTGTTGTTGAAAGACATGAGGCATTTGAAGTTAATATGCAGGTAATAATATTGCTATTGGCGAGCGTAGTAGTACTATAAGTTGAAGCCGTTGCACCGCTAATAGCAGAACCGTTTTTGTACCATTGATATGTTGGCGACGTGCCACCGTTAGTTGGTGTAGCTGTCAACGTTACGCTTTGGCCCGAGCAAATTGAACTACCTGCTCCCGATGCTATGCTAACCGATGGCGTAACCGATGTCACAATACTTATGGTTATTGAATTTGACGTAGCGGTACTGGTAGTCGGGCAACTTGCGTTTGAAGTAAGCACACAAGTAATTATCGAATTATTAGCAAGGCTCGTGCTGGAATAGGTTGAAGATGTTGCTCCTGATATTACACTGCCATTATTCTTCCATTGATACGTTGGTGCAGTTCCGCCATTGGTAGGTGTTGCGGTAAACGTTACGCTTTGGCCTGAGCATATGCTGGTAGTTGTAGAGGTAATACTAACCGAGGGTGTTACCGATGCATTAACTGTTACCGTTATGGTATTCGATGTGGCAGGGTTGCCGGTTACCCCAGTAAGATTTGATGTCATAACGCAGGTAACCGCATTCGAACCCGCAGCCAGTGTAGTTGTGCTAAATGTGGAAGAAGTAGCCCCGCTAACGGCAGTGCCATTAACCTTCCATTGATACGTTGGTGCTGTACCTCCATTGGTTGGTGTTGCACCAAACGTTACACTGCTTCCCGAGCAGATTGAAGTGCCGCCGGATGTTTCAGAAATACTAACACTTGCAGCCGGTGCAACCGCGGTTGCCTCGGTAATAGTTACCGGGGTTGCAACCTGGTATTTAGAGGTGCTTTGACTGCTGGCCTCATTCATAACCCCGTAAATAATTACTGAGCCGGATCCCGAAGCCGGGGCTGTCCATGGCACAGACTCTACATAAGTACTTCCGTTACCACCTGTTCCGCTTGTGGCAGTAATTGCCCGGCTTTGCTCAATAACATCTTCTGGCAAACCCGAGTTTGCTGCGGTTGTAAGTTGAACATACGTTGGCAACGTGCCCCATGTGCCAATACTTGTTGCACTGCCGGTACCTGCACCAGATGATTTTACCACTGCTACTTGAAAACCAAAATGGGTTAAACTGGTAGTACTTGTATTTGTAGCCGAAATTTTAACAGTATAACTTGCACCCGGATGGTAAGATGTGACAGCAACTCCAGCCGAGTCTAACTCTACCTTAACATTATCGGTACCGGAACCATGGCAACTACCACATCCGCCGCTACCGCCCGATGCCTTTGTTCCATCAATACCCCCGTTATTGGCGGCCCCCCCCTGATAGGAATAAACAATTACCGAAACCAGTGCTGCGAAAACTGTAAGTAAAATTCCCTTCTTCATATAAACTACATTGTTTAAAAGTTTAGCAATAATTTTTGCAAAGCGAAAGTAAGCTTTGTGCAGAATTTCCGCTCTCAAAATACCTCTTTTCGAGGTTATCATCAAATTCTCAAAATAAGATGCACATATTAATTTGTTTTATTCCACAATTACACTCTGTCAATTACCCCCTTGGCCATTAAAATACTGGCCACTGACAGTCCATCGCGTATTTCATTACGCAGCACCATTTGGTAGACGTCATTAAATGGTAACTTCTTAACAACCAATTGTTCATCTTCCTCCGGTTCTGCTTCAACGTGTTTAAGCCCACGGGCAATATAGGTGTACGATACCTCATCAGTTGTCGAGTTTGAAAGTTGCATTTCCAATATCATTTCAAAACTTTGCGCTTCTAAACCTGCCTCTTCAATTAATTCACGCCTGGCGGTATCAACAAGCGAAGTTCCTTTGGGACAGCCTCCTTCAATTACTTCCCATTCGTAACTATCTAATGGATAACGATATTGGCCTACAATCCAGGTATTATTATCCTCGTCCAACGGAATGATAGCTATTGCACAGGTTTTAAAGCGCACCACCCCATAAATACCATCCTTCCCCGCAGGGTTTAATACTTTGTCCTCTACAATCTTTATCCAGGGGTTTTCGTACTTTACCTCACTACTCAACCTTGTCCACGGGTTAGTAGCTTTATTCATCTTCATCATAAAAGTAATTTAGGCGGATTTTACCCGTGCGGTTACAAAAATTGATGTACTCAAAAAAGGAACCGAAGTTGTATTATTCCCAAAAACATGTTTCACCAAAAAGCGCTTTAACGCGCCTTCTTTTAAAACATCCATGGGTGCAGTAATCAGTTTAGTTTCTAAAACTTCAAAACCGTTTTCTTCCAAAAGCCTGATAATGCGAGGACGGGTGTAAATGCGCGCATTGGCAAAACGTTCATGTATTGGTTTAGGCAACCAGCTAAAAAATGGCAACCGGTTCCATGGCAACAAAGGCAAGCGCGCCCCGTGTGTTTCAAAAATCCACCATTTATTGGGCACCGAAATCGCACAAAGGGCACCGGGCTTAAGCCATTTGGTAATTCGTTTTATACTGCGATCATCATTAAAATGTTCAATCACTTCAAAGCAAATCAACCGGTCAAACTTTTCAGCTGCAGCATTTCCTTCAAACAAATCCTGCTCTTCAATATTTTTTATAACAACGCTGCTATTAGTAATACCGCGTTCCTTTTTTATTTCTTCAAAAACCTTTTTATGCCCCTCATAAATATCAACGCCAATGCATTCCCTCATTTCGCCGCTCATTAACAAAAGCGTGGCGCCGTTACCGCAACCAATTTCAAGCAAACGCAAATTCTTATCGCAGAAATCCGGTATCTCTTTTACCAATTCAGCACGTCGGGTTATAATCTTATCTGTATGGTCGGCGGGTCTGCCTAAATAGTGTTCCCCTTCAAAAAGTGTTTCATCAACTCTGGTCATCTGTTACTTTTTATCCTCTTCTTATAAATCAGCTTTCAAATTTACTTATCAGGTTAGTTCGCTTCCGTGCTTCTTATTGTGCCTTAAAATTTCAGCATTCCATTCAATTTTTCGCTTAAACGGACGCTGCCTTACTTTGCAATCCTCAATCATACAAATAGGACAAGATTGCGGCACGCACGAATCGCCATGAATGAAAAACTCAACCCTTTGGCCGTGTTGCTGGTTAATAATGGCTGCAATTTTTTCAATTTCATTATGCGCCGCCTCTAATGTAAAATACCAGGGCAAAGTAACATGACAATCAACATGCAATTTATTACCAAACTGAATTACGCGTAAATTGTGTACATCAATCCACTCCGGCTTGCGCTGCGCAATAATATTATCTACTATGCTTTGAATAATGGCTTCATCAGCTTCATCCATTATTCCCGCAATTGATTTGCGCGCCAGTTTTACCCCCATGTAAATAATGAGCAAGCCAAAAATGATGGCAACAATATTATCCAGTAGGTTCTGTTTGGTTAAAATAATAAGTACCAGGCCTACAATAATGCCAAACGAAGTGTATGCATCTGATTTAAGGTGTTGCCCATCTGCCTTTAAAGTCATTGAATTATTGCTTTTGCCAACACGTACCAACCACATACCCATTCCAAAATTCACAAAGCCCGATACGATTATAATTACTATACCAATATCTAAATGCTCTAACTCAGATGGATTAAAAAACGCAATTGAAGATTTGACAATAATTCCGGCACCGGCCAATACAATCAAAATCCCTTCAAGTCCCGCCGAAATAAACTCAACCTTGCCGTGGCCGTATGGGTGATCAAAATCTTTGGGCTTTGATGATAGGTGAAGGCTGTATAGAGCAAAACAACCGGTTAACACATTTACAATAGATTCCAGCGCATCGGTAAAAATGGTATTTGAATGCGTGTAGAAGAATGCCGCAAACTTGGCAATAAGCAATACTACTCCAACAACAACCGCAAAAAGCTGAATGCGAAAACCATTTTTATCGGGATGTGTAGTTGCCAAGTGTTTTAAATTTTACTGCAAATAGGGCACTGTTCAATAACATGGCCACGTGCCGGGCAATATTCCCGGCCGAAATAAATAATTTGTAAATGTAGTTTGTTCCACAACTTTTCAGGAAACAAACGCTTTGCATCCTTCTCAGTTTGCTCAACGCTTTTGCCATTGGTTAAATGCCAGCGGGTCATTAACCGGTGTATATGGGTATCAACCGGAAATGCCGGTGTATGAAATATCTGGGCCATAACAACAGAAGCTGTTTTGTGTCCCACCCCCGGCAAATGCTCTAACTCTTCAAAAGTATTGGGCACCTTACCGTGGTGTTTATCAAGTAAAATTACCGACAAACCATGTATGGCTTTGGCCTTGGCCGGCGATAAGCCACACGGTCTAATAATTTCCTGAATCTCTTTTATTGAAAGTTTCGCCATGCCCTGTGGTGTATCAGCTTTTTTGAAAAGGAGCGGGGTAATCAGGTTCACTCTCTTATCTGTGCATTGGGCCGATAGCAAAACGGCAATCAGCATGGTATAGGCATCCTTATGATCAAGCGGAATTGCGGGGGCTGGATATAACCCTTCCAGTTTTTCAATAATAAACTCTACCCGATCCTTTTTAGTCATTGGCCAAAAATAAAAAGTCCCCCGATGCTTCGGAGGACTTTATTTTATTTGTAAGCTTCTAAATTATCTCATTTGCACCATCTGGGTGCTATAAACATCTGCATCAACACTCAGTTTTACAATATAAATACCGCTCATGGTGCTAAATTTTGCAGCGTTAAAGTTTAAATTATAGCTACCTGCATTTTGGCTACCTTCAAATAACGAGGTAATCATTTTACCCTCTAAATCATAAACCCCCACTTTCACCTTGGCATCCTTTTCTAAACTGTAACTGATATTGGCATTATCAACAAAAGGGTTCGGATAAACATCAATATTCATTTTGCTCTCAGCAGTTGTTTCAACAGTTGAAGCCGCCAAGGATGAAAGTGCGGCTATATTACTACTGTTATCTACCTTACTAAGATTTGTTTCGCCCCCGCTGCATGGGTAATTATAAATTTCCATATAGCTTGAAGTTGCCCCTAACAGGCTAATATTATCTCCGCTTCTGGCAAAACTCAATTCTCCGCTTTTAAAGCACCATATTTTACCCTGCGGGCGAATAGCATTTTGAACGGCATATTCTCTAAACTGAAGTTTGTTACCAATTAATACTCCTTCTAGCTTCATATCGGCAAAATCACCGTTGGCACTAATAATAGTGGAGGTACCTGTAATGATGTCCCCATCCTGTTTAAGGTCAAATTCGTACTGAAAAATTTCGGCATAGGCTTTTTTATCGGCTGTATACTGCATTCTTTTTCCGCTCCATTTGCCATTCAGGTCAAGCTTGGCCACCTGGTTAGCAGATAGCATTTGAACCTTAGGATCTTCGGCCCTGGCTGAAAAATTGAACGCTATTAATAACAAACAGGCAAATACGGTTGTAGTAAAACGTGTCATAAGCATTGGTTTTAATGATTGAGTCGATATAACCTTAGATTAGGAACGTGGTGGAATTCCATACGGAAAATAAGAAAATTTTATGCGGTAATGAAAAAATAATTTCGCAAAATTATACACCTGTCATTGTTAAGCCAGGACAATTCACCTATTCAAAATCGTGTTTCATATTGCAATAAACTGCACATCAAGTAGTTGCAAATTTCAATATTTTAAATTCGGGCATACAAAACCTGTATAAAAAATGTTTAACTCTATATATCCAACATCATTTCAGCAAGGTTCTCCCCTATTTCGCTGCCCATAGCCACCCCCATTCCACCCATCCGAACTGCCAAACTAACACGATTAGAATGCTGCTTAAGTATTGGAAATTTAGTGTCCGCAAAAGCCATGATCCCGGTCCACCAGTCGGCTATTTTAAACTTTACACCCGGCAGTATTATATGCTGCAACTTATCTGTAAGGTCAGCACGTATCTTTTCGTTAAATTCAAAAAGGGTTGTTTCCTCTCCGGCAAAATCAATATTTCTTCCGCCGCCAAATAAAACACTATCACCTAAACGCCTGAAATAATAGTATCCCTTATCAAAGTGATATATCCCCTTAAACCGCAAACCCGGTATCGGTTCAGTAATTAAAACCTGTCCCCGTCCCGGTTTAATATCCAGCTCTGGGTACAATTGCCTTGTAAAAGCATTGGTACATACACCCAGCTTACTAGCACTGAAACTAATCTCCTCATTCAAATAATTGTGTTTCACAATCACATTAACCGTGTTTTGCTCCTCTTCTATTGTACTTACCTCACATCCTGTTTTTATTTCAATACCACTGGTTAAGCACAGGTCAATCAAGGCGCGCATCATCATACCGCTGTTCAATTCGCCCTCAAAATTATTTCTAACAATGTATTTCACGTTGTTTTCATCAAAACCAAAATCAGCCTTCTTATTGCTATAAGTAAATGCTTCAAAGGCTTTTTCGCCCAAAACGCTCTTTAGCTTTTCGTTCACCTCATCAATCCGGCCAATTGCGCCGGTTTGCTCCGGGCTATTATTAATCAACTCCCAACTGCCGTTTTCGGCATATCCTATTTTATCATCGCCAAGGCGCTTTCGTAATTTTTGAAGGCCCTTTTGTCGTAATGCAACCAGTTGCAAAAGCTCATCCTCCTTCATTATGCGCAGGTCGTCAATAATTTCTGTAAGGCTGCCGGTACAGGCAAAACCGGCATTTTTAGTACTTGCCCCGGTTGGTAAAACACCCCGCTCAAGTACCAGCACCCTGGTTTTGGGTGCTTTTTCTTTTATAGCCATGGCGGTTGATAGGCCAACTATGCCCCCGCCAATAATTATCATATCATAATGAAGCAACGATTGCTTCTCCCAAAAAGAAAGCATAACACCAGGTTTAATTTATCGCAACAAAATTAAAATTTCAGCCGCGCAAAATCCTACTTAATAAGTAGAGAATTATGTGCTGATTTTTTTGCTTTTAAAATCGCATTAAAAACACCAATGAAAAAGGCCAAAAAATGCCTCTTAAAACACCCACAGGTATGTGGAAAAAAAAATTGCCTGACTGTAAACAGGCAGGCAATTTTTTAAACAATAAAACAAATTTCATTGCTAAAAGGGGGAGCTTACGATAAGTGTTTGTTGATGTGTTTAGCCATTTCAAACATGCTTACTGTCTTCTTTCCACCGAATACTTTTGTAAGGGCAGCATCACCGTTGATGTTACGTCTTTCTTTAGCATCCTGAAGTTTGTTTTTCTTAATGTAATCCCAAACTTTCTTAGTCACTTCAGTGCGTGGAAGTGGCTTAGAGCCTACGATTGCGGCTAATGCTTCACCAATGTTCATTGGTTTCATGAATGCTGCATTCGGTTTTCTTTTTGCCTTGGCTTTTACTGGTTTTGCTGCCTTAGCTGCTTTCTTTGCAGGAGCCTTTTTTGCTGCTGCTTTTTTTGCTGGTGCCTTTTTGGTTGCCATACAATTGGTTTTAGTGATTAAATAATTATTCCAAATGTATCGAATTACAATAGCTAGCCAAATAGGTTATGCACATCTGTGTGTTTTATGCTGGGGAGCGCCTAGGGAAACAGGAGAAGGTATTTAGTATCAAGTATTAAGTATTTAGACCCTAAATTTCAGCGAATAAATGGGCTGGTTTTCGACCTTTATTTTGCGCTGGCTTCACCAAGCCATCCTTTCAAAAATATTGTCAAATCCCTCAAGTCTTAATACTTAATACTAACTACTAAATACTGGTTTGCAGTAAAAGATTATATTTGCGCCACCAAATAAACGATGCAGCCCAGAGTAATACTAGATAGCAAAAAACTCAACTTTACCATCACCCGCTTCTGCCATCAGTTAATTGAACAACATAAAGACTTTAGTAAATCGGCCATTATAGGCGTGCAGCCCCGCGGCGTAATGCTGGCCGACCGGGTGCACAAAAAGCTTTCAGAAATTTTAGATAAGAAGGACATTAACTACGGTAAGCTGGATATAACCTTTTACCGCGATGACTTTAGGATTAAGAGCAAACCCATGATTGCCGATAAAACCGAAATCGAATTTTCGCTGGAGGGCAAGAACATTATTTTGGTGGATGATGTGCTTTACACTGGCCGCACCATCCGCTCAGCCCTCGATGCTATGCTGGATTATGGCCGCCCTGATGATGTTGAATTGCTGGTGCTTGTAGATAGGCGATTACACAGGCACTTACCCATACAGGCTAAATATGTAGGTAAGATTGTTGACTCTATTACCACCGAAAAGGTAAAAGTGGAATGGAAAGAAACCGACGGAGCCGATAAGGTTTGGATTATTGAAGACAAAGATTAAATCAAGATAAAGAAACAAGGTCAATGAGCGCACTAAGCCAGAAACACTTAATCGGACTTAAATACCTCCAGAAATCAGACATTGACCTCATTTTTCAAACCGCCGATAATTTTAAAGATGTATTACAGCGGCCGATTAAAAAAGTTCCTTCTCTACGCGATATTACCATAGCCAACCTGTTTTTTGAAGATTCAACCCGCACACGTATATCGTTTGAACTGGCCGAAAAAAGATTAAGCGCCGATACCATTAATTTTTCAGCCTCCGGCTCATCAGTAAAAAAAGGAGAAACACTTTTAGATACGGTGCGCAACATACTTGCCATGAAGGTAGATATGATTGTAATGCGCCACTCCAGCTCGGGCGCCCCCAATTTTATTGCCAAGCACATTAACGCCAACATACTAAACGCCGGCGACGGAACACATGAACATCCCACCCAGGGTTTGTTAGATGGCTACTCCGTCCGCGAAAAGTTTGGCGAATTAAAAGGATTGAACTACCTCATTATAGGCGATATTAAGCATAGTAGGGTGGCAGGATCAGATATACCGCTGATGCTTAAAATGGGGGCTAAAGTAAAGGTTTGCGGGCCTCCCACGCTTATACCTAAGTATATAGAAGAGTTAGGTGTTACTTACGAACCCAACCTGCGCAAAGCACTTGAATGGTGCGATGTTGCCAACGTGCTGCGCATACAATTAGAGCGCATGGATATTAAATTCATCCCATCACTCCGCGAATATTCGCTGTTCTATGGTGTAAATAAAGAGTTGCTTGACTCTATCCCCAAAAAGATAACCATTATGCACCCCGGCCCCATTAACCGCGGTGTGGAATTAAACAGCGATGTAGCCGATTCAAAACAATCCATCATCCTGCAACAGGTTGAAAACGGAGTGGCCATAAGGATGGCGGCGCTGTATTTGTTGGGGGGGAGGAATTAGGGTCATATCTGAATTTGTTGCTAAAGTTTTGCAATAAAACCTTAACCGTTTTCTTTACAGCTCAGTTCTAGGCCTAGACTCCTGGCAAGTTAAGCCACGTTCCACTCTCCCATTTACCCAAAGGTCCAACTCGTTTTGTTAAACCCCTTGCCAAATCTGAACTAAGTTATAATTTGCTCTTCGCTAAAAATAAACACATGAAAAAATCATTGCTTCTACTAGCCATTGCTTTGCAGGTAATTGCAAGGGTTAACGCACAATCTCCCCAGTTAATGAATTACCAGGCAGTTGCACGAAATAACTCCGGTGCAGCAGTTGCAAACGCAACACAGGTTATTTTAACTTTCACCATTCATGATCAAAGTCCAATCGGCTCGGTTGTTTATACAGAGACTGATACCGCCATTAGTAATGCGTTTGGTTTAGTTACTACTGAAATAGGGCATAATGTAAGTTTGGGTGCAATAAGTTGGGGCAGCGGCGCCAAATACCTTGCGGTTGATGCCAACATTGGTAACACAGGTTTTACAAGCATGGGCACCGCACAGCTAATAAGTGTTCCATATGCATTGTATGCAGCAAACGGAGGCTCGCAAGGCGCTACGGGCCCAACAGGTCCTACTGGGGCATCGGGTGTAACAGGTTCAGGTGGTGGCTCAACAGGGCCTACGGGTCCTACAGGGGCTACCGGTAACACAGGTACTGGTGGTGGCGCAACCGGTGGAACGGGCCTCACAGGGCCTACCGGACCAACCGGAACCGGTAGTGGTTCGGGCACCTTGAATTATGTTTCAAAATTTACGCCCAATGGCACAACGCTGGGTAACTCGCAGATATATGACAATGGCAATTACATAGGCATAGGCACTTCTTCACCTTCTGCCAAATTAACCGTTACCGGCCCAAGCAACAATCCAGTTAACCAGTCGGTGCAGGTAACCATTTCATCTGCCAGCGGTGAAAATGAAGGAGTAAATTCCGTTGCCAATGGCGTTACTTCATCACAAAACTTCGCCGGCATTTTTAAAGCGCGCAACTCTTCCTTTTCAAATGTGGCTGTGTATGCCATTTCCGATTCGAGCACGGCTAGCGGGTTAAATAATATTGCTATTTACGCCGACGCAACTTGCACCAACTGTGTGCAAAGCACCACCAGCTACGCCGGTGAGTTTATTGGCGACCTTGATGTGCAGGGCAACCTTTCAAAAACCGGTGGCTCATTTAAAATTGACCATCCGCAAGACCCTGCTAATAAATACCTGATACATAGTTTTGTTGAAAGTCCGGATATGATGAATATCTATAACGGCAACGTTATAACCGACCAGGCAGGAGAAGCGTTTGTTCAATTGCCCTCTTATTTCGAGGCCGAAAACATTGATTTCAGGTACCAGTTAACCGCTATAGGCGGACCGGCGCTTATTTGGGTGGCCGATGAGATAAAGGGAAATACTTTTAGAGTCAAATCAGATAAACCCGGTGTTAAAATAAGCTGGCAGGTAACCGGTGTTCGCAATGATATTTGGGCACAAAAACATCGCATAGTTGATGAAGTTGATAAGGGCGCGAACAGAGGTAAATATCTGCACCCCGATTTATTCGGCAAGCCTAAAACCGACCGTATTAATTATATACAACCGGCTAAATAAGCCATAAAAAAGCGGACCAATTTATTCCGTTTTTTTGTGGTTCCCTTGTAAGTTTTAATGCACCACCACAAATCTGCCCGTATTCATTATTCGTTTATTTTGAATAACGTTGTAAAAATAAGCACCCGAAGGCAAATAGCTGGTTGTAATTTGAAGGTTGCTGGTTGTTTCCAATTGATATTGCCCGGCCGAACGACCCAACTCGTCCATTATTTCAATATAAACTACGTCATTGCCCCTCTTTCCAATACTGAAGTTAATATAATCGGAAGTAGGATTAGGCCCAACCTTTACCGAAACGTAATCGTCATCGGTAACATCGTCAACGCCGGTATATTCACTGCCCCTTAGCGGTGAGGCCGTTTGAGTTGTTATTACAATGCTGGTAACTGGGTGTATTTCATTCCACCCATGGTCGTTATCAGTAATATAGCTACCAGTAACCTTTACGTGCTCACCCACATTTGGAATATAAACTGTATTCACAAAACCATGGCACGACGATACTGCATCAGCCTGGGTA
The DNA here is from genome assembly GCA_903861145.1 of uncultured Bacteroidota bacterium. Taxonomy (GTDB): domain Bacteria; phylum Bacteroidota; class Bacteroidia; order Chitinophagales; family LD1; genus Bog-950. The sequence continues at coordinate 38,764 of CAIOTH010000052.1, forward strand.
ACAGTTGTGGCGCATATTGGTTCCACAACTAAATCGCCGTATTGGTTTGCAACATTCCCGCTATTCAATAACGAACTAAAGGCAGCGTCAACATTTACACGAATATGAATGTCGCCGTCAGCTTCATAAATCAGGTGATCTACCGTTCCGGTTACATAAGTACAGGTATCATGAATAATAAGACGATAGTTGTTATACACGTGACTCCACAACGAAAAATCACACACCGATGCATTTGATTGCTGGGTTTGCTTCCAGCAGTTGGTAATAGGTGCTGCCTGGGCAGAACTACCGGCATGCCCCAATTTATACATGTCCTCAACGGTTCTTAAAACACTAAAATGGTTAATTGTACTTGTGTCAGTACCCCGCTTAACCATTTGTCCTCCAAAAACTGTTAGTATCAAATTGCTAGAAGAAAGATCGTCTTCATCCCAGGTCAGAATCAATAAGCTGTTGTGTGTTTCGGCCCAAAGAAGATAAGGACGCACATTTGTTTGATACCATGTGTCGCCGAGAGTAATGGGGCCATTGCCAGTACCGTTGTGCATATCATTATTCAGGTTGGGCACCACTATCGAAACCGTTGGCAAATTGGCATAGTTTGTTGGGAATGCTGTAAACGGCTGGTTGGTAGTTGATAATATCTGATTAGTTCCTGTTCCAACCCAGTTAGCAGCAGGGTTATGTTTGCGCGCATAGTTACCTGAAGTAGCTCCATCAAAACCCACGCTGGGCAAATCTTCCGAATAAGTGGTATAAGTAAGATTAGAATCTAACAACTCGCGGGCAAGATTGGCGGTTGTAAACGGATAATTGGTAGGAACGTTATCGGTTGTCATGCCCTGATGATTACCCGAGAACAGATCAAGATAATTTGGTTGGCTGGGGTGTTCAATTGCATAAGAACTGCTAAATGTTGTGGCATCAGTATCGCTCATTAAAGCATTGATATTGGGCGCTGCAGAAGAACCCACAATATTGCCATAACTATGGTTTTCCATGATTACTATTACCACATGGTCCGGCCTCGGAAGAGCTGCAGAAGTAACAAAGGTAGAAGATGCGGAATAAGCGCTTGTACTTGTCCCTGAACATTTTACCTGCACCTGAAACTCGTAGGTTGTTCCTGCAACAAGGCTGGTTATACTTTTCGAGTTGGTTGTTGATGTTGTTGCTGTCCAGGTGGTGGTGCCCGCTATTCGATATTGAATATTGTAGCCGGTAGCCCCTACAATAGCCAACCAGTTAAGCGTAGCGCTGACCATAGTTATATTGGATACCGAAAAACCCAAAGGAGGGCTTGAGCAGGCCCCTGTAGTTGAAAATGTATCGGAGGGAGAAAATGCACTGGTATTACCGCCCGAGCAAAGGGTTTGCACCTGAAACTCATAGTGAGTAGATGGCGTTAGGGCCGAAATAGCATAAGTAAGAGAACCCGACGTATCAGTAGTCCAGCCACTAGTTCCTGCAACTCTGTATTGAACATTATAACGCACGGCACCAGCAACAGCGTTCCAATTAACAAGAGCTGTTGTAGACGTGATATTGCTAACGGTTAATCCCGTTGGAACCGCACAACCACCGCCGGTAGGCGCTGTTGTAAAAACACCCGAAGTTGAAAAATTACCCGGCACACCGCCAGTACAAACCGTTTGCACCTGGAAATCGTAATTGGTTGCCGGGATTAATCCCGAAATGGCCAACGTATTAGTGGTGGACGTTGAAGTGGTCCACGTGGTAGTACCTACCACCCGGTAACGCACATTATAACTTGCAGCACCTGTAACAGCACCCCAGTTAAGCATCGCGGTGTTACTGGTTATATTGGTTATAGTAAGATTAGTTGGCGTAGGACAGACAGGGCCCGTGGTAAAAGTTGTAAGGGTTGAAAAACTACTTTGCCCTGCCGCACAAACCGTTTGCACCTGGAACTGATAAGTTGCCCCTGACGTTAAACCTGTAACCGACAACGAATTGACAGTTGATGTGGCGGTTGTCCAGGTGCTGGTGCCTACCACTCGATATTGAACACTATAACTATGGGCGCCCAATGACACATTCCAGTTCAGTTTGGCCGAGGTGGCCGTTATATTGCTGGCCGATAAGGTTGAAGGTGCATTGCAGTTTAAAATACCCGTGGAGGTAGAAAAATTTCCCGGGCTTGAATAATTACCAGTTACGTTACCGGGACACACAGCTTGAACCTGAAATTGGTAAAGATTACCTGCCGATAAGCCAGCAATACTTAATGAGTTGGTGTTTGAGGTTGTGGTGGTCCAGGTTGTGGTTCCAACTTTTCTGTACTGCACATTATAACTTACAGCACCGGTAATAGCTGACCAATTTAATGTGACTGAAGTGGTACCAACATTGGTAGCAGGCAATAAAGTTGGCACCGCCAACAATATAATTACCGACGTGCTTGTGCTACACGCATTGGCATCTCTAACGGTAACTGAATAAGTATTGGCAGCAAGATTAGTTGCCGTTGCCACTGTTTGGCTGTTACTCCACAAATAGCTATAAGCCATTGTACCTCCGCTGACACTTACGGTGGCAGTTCCCGTATTGCCTGTGCAACCGGTATTGGTTTGGGCGTTTATGTTAGCCGACAACACGGAAGGTTCATTAACCGTTGCGCTTGCAGTGACTGAACAACCACCGTTGGCCGTAACAATAAGTGTATAAACACCGCCAGGCAAGCCACTAATATTTTGTGTAGTGGCTCCATTGCTCCACAAATAAGAGAATGGCGTTGAGCCGCCTGAGGTAGCAAGGTTAACTGCACCGTTCCCCAAGCCGTTACAGGTTACGCCTGAGGCTGAAGCCGTTAAGGAGGGTGGCGTGCATGATGAAATTGATGACACCGTGCCGTTTATTAAGAGGTTTAAAATTTGTTCAGTACCCGCCGTACTTGTAGCACCAAACCCAAATATTCTGAATTTTAAAGTTGCCGGAGCATTTACCGTAAACGGAATAGTCCAGCTTAAAGTAGAACCTGCTGCACAACTTGCCGATGGATTTGCCTGGTTAGACCCCTGGTCAACCCAGGTAGTGCCCCCATCAATACTATATGCAAATCGTATTGATACCGGGCCAGAAGCCGACCTTCTTAAATCAGCCTGAAAACCGGTAACATTTAAACCGTAACCGCTTGCAGGGGTAACCGAAGTTTCAACTGCTGAAAGTGCAGATGAATAAGTTGTAACAGTAGAAAACGTTGTTGATGAAAAGCCGGTGCTACAAGGAGTGCCGGCGATGGCAGTACCGTTTACCCTTGCCAATGCAGTACCTGTTGCGTTAGCGGCAACAGTATTGAGCGCCCCTGTAGTTGAATTAGTGTAGGACAGGATTTGCGAATAACCCATAGAAACAGAGCCAAGAAATAAAATGGCTAGAATAGTCTTAAAAGCACGTGGGCTGTTAAGCAACCTGCAAAGTACTGAGCCGGGGAAATTTACCTGCATAACCTTTATGTTTTAATCCCCAAAAACAGGGCAACATCAAATCTACCTTAAACTTGTAAAAAATTAAGTATCAGGTTGTTAAAAGTGTGGATAAGGGTTTGAGCCTGCAGCCCGGGTTTTAACAAATATGAGGTGTGATAAAAAAAATTAAACCCCAAAGGCGTCACCTAACTCCCTACGGTTCTTCTTAGTTGGTCGGCCTTGTTTGCTCTGGCGCTTACCGGTATAATCAATAAAAGCTGAGTCTGCTTTCTTGATTATTTCCTCTTCCGGCGTAAGGTCAACGTAATAGTTAATGGCTTCGGCGTATTGAACGCGTTGGTGTAACAAACCGGTTACTTCAATAATCCATTTTCGGGCTTCGGTTTTAATTTCGAAACGGTCGGCAATGCTTACGGGTTTGCTGGCTTTAATATCTAGCCCGTTGCTTTTTACCTTTCCGGCGGCTATAGCATCGGCGGCCTGTGTCCGGGTTTTAAAAATGCGTATAGCCCATAAGTATTTATCTACCCTAAGCTTTTCTGCGTTCATTTTACAGCAGGGGCCTCTTCGGGGTAACCAAACAAGCGTTTTTGTTTTACAATATCAGCAACGGTATCGGGCACCATTTGCTCCCAACCCTTTTCGCCCGATTTTATCATTTGTATAACCTTAGGCGAAAATATCTGCATCACATCTTTATTGTAACCCTTCAAGTCAACCAAAAAACCGTTTTGGCATAAATGAATAAACAGGTGTTTCAGGCTCTCCGGAATTTTCAGGTTTTCGGTAGTTATTACCGGCTTATCCTTTTCGGGCTGATACGGATAAACCAACATTTGCGCATTGCGCATAAATATTTCGCCAAAATAATGCAGCAATTCGCCAGGGCCGGTTTTGTAATACTTCTCGTTAAACAACTCAACAATGTTCAATATGCCCAGTATAATACCAATGCTTTGAGGTTTGCACCGGTCAAGATAGTTAACCAAAACATCATGCTTGTGGCAATTAGAAACCATAACGGTGTAACCCAGGCTGCAAAGAATATCGGCCCGGTCTAAAAAATCCTTCGTATCAAAATCACCATCCCCCGACAAGTTGTTCAAGGTAATTTCGGCCAGCAAAACCAAATCATCGGTATCGCCCTGCTGGCTTTTAAAATACTCCATGCCACAGCGCATCATATCCTCGTTAACTTTTGTTACCGGCCTGAACCTGCCACGAAGGCAAAGAATATTCTTTTTATACAGCAAATCTTTGGGTTGGTAGGCATCCTTATCGGCACCAAAAATAGTACCATCGGTATATCGCTTTTTAACCAGCTGCAATGCCAGGAGTCGGTTATCTATTTTGTCGAAGTAAGGCCCGTTGCGGGGTCAAACTCCTTTTCTTTCAGGTAGGTTTTAAGTCCAATATCCTTAAATTTTGTTCCTGTGTAAATCCTGACTACTAAAGGATAAGTTTCATCCTGTAGCTTTCTTCTTTTGTCCAAAAGGACTTTAAATGTGCTCATGGTTTGTGGTTAAACCAAGCTCACACAAAATTTGCAAGTCATTTGCAAGTTAAACCCTGAAAACAGTTACTTTTTTTAGCGAAAAAAATTTACTTTTGCGCCCGTTCAACGACCCGGTAGCTCAGCTGGATAGAGCAACAGTTTTCGAGACTGTTCCATTCAACCGCTCTGGCATCTTTCCGGGGACGAATATAGGGCATTCGCAAATACTTATTTATTAAAAACCCATGGCTATTCCTTTCGTCAGCTTTGCGTA
>CAIOTH010000053.1 GCA_903861145.1 uncultured Bacteroidota bacterium
GTTTGTATGCCGCCTTCTTCATTGCGCCAAACAAGGTCGCGCGAGCTGTAGTTAAATGCCGATTTTAAACTCATCGATGTTTTATCAGAGATTTTCCAGTTAGCGGTTAATGCAAGTATATTCCATGGGCTGCGCAGCCAGTTGCGTGCGCGCACCGATTGCTGCGGGTTGGCGTTAAACTGGGCATCGTTAAGGCCGCCCGACATATGTATGCGGTTGCGCAGCAGGCTATACTCTAAACCCATTTTAAATTTTGGGGTAAACCGGTATTCAATTCTTGCAAACGCCGATACCTGCGATACATCGCTGTTAGGCCTAAAACCCTGCGAATACTTAGGCTGTGCGTAAACAAAATAGCTGAACTTTTTATACGTACCACCCACCGATATATACGCATCGAAAAACCCGTACAAGCCACCGGTTACCGAAGCTGTAAATTCGAACGGTTTGTTAACCGGTGGGTCTTTAATAATAAAATTAATAACGCCCCCAAACTGCGGCCCCCATTGCAATGACGATTCACCGCGTATTACTTCTATTCTATCCAAAGCCTCTAAGGGTGGCATGTAGTAGGTTTCGGGGTAGCCGTATAAATCGGCGGCAATGTTATAACCGTTTTGGCGCGTTTGCATTTCAATACTTTGCGTGGGCCTTAAACCCCGCAGCGCAATACCGTTACTTGGAAATCCCCCTCCCTCGGTTTCAGAATAGTTGGCACCGGGCACGCGGCCCAGCAATTCGCGCGGGTTGTTTTGTGCAGTGTTGCCATCCATACTATCCAGCATCAGCACCTCGGTTTTTTTACCCGAGTATATAATGCCATCGCGCACTTCGTTTAGGTGGCCCATACCATTTACGCTGGGGGTGCCCATTACGGTTAACTCGCTTAGCTGGCGAACTTCCGGGCTTATCACAAAGTTCAAAACCGTAGTTTCATTGGCCTTTACAACGGCTTCAAAATCGGTGCTGTGAAACCCAAACGCCCTAACCGTTATTGCATAATGACCGGCCGGCCAGTTTTCAATCACATAATGCCCTTGTGCATCGGCCGCAATAGCGCGAGGCTCGGCGGAGATATCATGTATAATTATAGTGGCATCGCTAACGGGGTTGCCGGTACTATCTTTAACGGTGCCTTTTAGCTTGCCGGTTTGGGCAAAAACAAATGTGGGGCTTAGTGCAATCAGTAAAAGCAAAATAAATGCTTTGCTCATAGTTTCTCTCAGGAGGCTCCAAATAAAAAGCTTATTTACTGATATGCAAATAGCGCTTTAAAAACCTGCCTCGGCGCTACGTGCCGGGTTGTTAAAACGTACGCTGTTTCCAACGTGGTTGGCGTCCCCGCCAACCACGTTTCCTTCTGAGTTAGCCCAACCGCTATTTATAGTGATCTCCCCTCTAACCACTATACCCCTTGTGTTTACTCAATGTTGCTATTATCTTCGGTTTCCAACGTGGTTGGCGTCCCCGCCAACCACGATTCCTTCTGAAGTAGCCCAACCGCTATTTATAGTGATCTCCCCTCCAACAACTATATCCCTTGTGTTTACTCAATGTTGCTATTATCTTCGGTTTACAACGTGGTTGGCGTCCCCGCCAACCACGATTTCCTTCTGAAGTAGCCCAACCGCTATTTATAGTGATCTCCCCTCCAACAACTATATCCCTTGTGTTTACTCAATGTTGCTATTATCTTCGGTTTATGCAATTTCATACGGCTACTATCAATAGTTGGAAGAATTTATTGGAAGACAATGCCTTCAAGGATATAATAGTTGATTGCCTTACCTGGTTACATGATGACAAGCGCGCTTTAATTCATGGATTTGTCATCATGCCTAATCACCTCCACCTGTTATGGACTATCCTTGAAGCCGCGAAACAACATCCTGCAAATGCATTAGCAAGTTATACCGCTCATGAATTTAAAAAGAAATTAAACGTAATTGGAGGTGATGGCAATCACAAATTGTTGAATTTGTATTCATCTACACAAATAGACAGGGATTATCATTTTTGGGAGAGAAGGCCCAAGGTTATAGATGTAAAGGATAGAACCATGGCGGCTCAAATATTAGAGTACATTCATAATAATCCTTTGCAAGAACACTGGAAGTTAGCTGAGTTTCAGGAAGATTACCACTACTCCTCAGCCCGCTTTTATATAAAAGAGCAGAGTGAGTTCAAATTTCTGACCCATATGGGAAGTTTTTTGTAGCTGTTTTTCAAATAAATTTGCGGGTGCCGCGAGGATAGTGGTTGGCGGGGACGCCAACCACGTGAAATCGCTGTTTATAGTTATCCTCCCCGCCAACCACTATTTTAAATTTTTTATAGTGGATGGCGTTCCTTATCTCAAGCCTCCGGGTGACTTTGAAAAGGCACGTCATTGCGAACGAGGTTTCCGAGTGATGCAATCTTGTATTGAGACACTAAGCCAAAAGGCAAATGCAAGATTGCTTCGCAAAGCCTCGCAATGACGTGGTTTTAATTATTCTCCATAATATCGGCCGGACGCCACCCACGTAAGCGAGAAGGACAAAAGGTAGTTGGCTTATATCATGTTAGGTGGTACGCCATTGTTTCTGAAACCAAATTCCAGCACTTCATCAAATGACATAGTGAATGAGGGGGGGGGGGGTACAATCTTCAAAGGTATATTCAAAAGTTCTTTTCGTTGGATTTACGCTGATAATTTTAACAGTAGAATCACCATTTAATCTGTGGTAGAAGTGAATGACTTCGCCCACGTTCTCGCCTAAATAAATTGCTTTCTGTAAATCGGTCATTGCGCTTAAAGCTACAACGCATTTCAACAACAACTAAATTTATTTTTTATGGCGCAGCACATACATATTTACCTGATTACGCCAACACCGGAATAGGATAGTGATTGACGGGACGCCAACCACGTGAAAAATAATATAAGGTGATGTTTAAGCGCTACAGACTGGAATAGTTGGCCTAGTGGTTAACCACTGTTCAACGAGGATGATCTGTCTTTCAATTTTCTTTTAGCAAAAAGAAAGGCCGCCGCTGCCAAAACGATAATTGTGGCAAATATGAAAAGGTTTTGCCGCGGTAAATAATCCGGTTTAATCCTGTCGTTAATTTCGGTGGAAATGACGATGGCAGGGAAAGTTACGCCGAGCAGGAAAAACCAGATTGTTTGATAAAAAGACCCTTTGCGCTTTGTTTGGATTGTACCGCCATCAATAAGCCCTTTCAGAAGCATGTCAAAATCTTTTGCAAAGGCGTTCAATGTTACGAGCGATGTATAATTTTGGTTTGCATAGAGCTGCACTTCCTTGTTACTTAACTGGATCTTGATATCTACCTGTTGGAAGTAATCTATTTTGTAACTTTTTATTTCTGAAAAAATAACCGTAGTAGTTTCTGTGTCGTTAATTATCATTTTATCATCAAAGACTTCGATCTCCTTTTGTTCAGACAAAATACTTTTCTTAATCATTGGAAGGAAAAGAAGGACTAAAAATGTGGTTAGTATAAAGGGCAATAGTGGCTTAAATGCATCATTATAATAAAAGCCTATTCCAAATTCTACAATCATTAACCCGGCAAAAGCCAGAAACCAATAACCCGTTCGCTTTTGATTTGTTAGCTGAACGGTGTATGTTTTAGATTTTGGGGCCATCATTTGCGCTCATGGTGTATATACAAATATGCATATTTACTTTGACGTGGCGCGAACCATGAAAATAAAAAGCCCCAATAGTTGCCTATCGAGGCCTTACGCCCCATTGTGTCAGCAATGGGGGCGTGGGAGAATAATTTTATTTACGATTCTCTTTCTTTTCGTGCCCATAGTCATCCAACTCTCCATCATAGCGCCTGAA
>CAIOTH010000054.1 GCA_903861145.1 uncultured Bacteroidota bacterium
ATAGTATCGGCGCCCAAAATTTGGTGCGAGTAATAAACAAATAATAGAACGGCAGTAATGGCAACGGCCAAAACTCCGCCTTTCCAATGCTTCATAGTATTAATTCAGGCTTCTAAAGTCAACCGGTACCACACGCGATACACCCTGCTCTGGCATGGTAACGCCATAAATGGCATCAACCGATGACATGGTCATTTTATTATGCGTAACAATGATAAACTGCGAATCTTTCGAAAACTCGCTGATGATTTTATTGAATTTGGCGATGTTGTTATCATCTAACGGCGCATCAACCTCATCAAAAATACAGAATGGGGCGGGTTTCAAAAGATATAACGAGAATAGGAGCGCAGTAGCTGTAAGTGTCTTTTCACCACCCGAAAGCTGGTCGATAACCGTAGGGCGCTTCCCTTTGGGCTTAGCTATAATTTCGATTTTAGATTCTAATGGATCGTCCGGATTTTCAAGGAACAAATCACATTGGTCATCAGCACTGAAAAGGGTATGGAAAACATTGATAAAGCTTTCGCGCACTTTATTGAATGCATCAAGGAACTGAGTTTTAGCTGTGTCCTCAATTTCTTTGATGGTTTCCAGCAAGGAGGCTTTCGCATCTTCCAAATCTTTCTTCTGAGCAACAATAAAGTCGAAACGCTTTTTCATTTCTTCAAAAGCTTCCAACGCCATAGGGTTTATTTCGCCAAAATTTTCGAGGCGTTTCTTAACCTTATCAACTTCTGCCTGCACTTCCTCTACCGGTTGAACCATTTCAAACTCTTCGTTCAACACTACATTAATATCTATACTGAATTCAACGCTGAGACGTTCCTTTAATGAGGTAAGCGATAGCTTAAGCTCGTTGAACTTCTCATTTATCTCGGCAAGGATGGTAATAACATTGTCCTTATTCCTTGCAAGCTCGCGCACTTTGGCGTCCAACTCGTTTATCAGGCCTCTTGAATCGTAATAACCTTTTTCTGCTGCTTCAACTTCGCCCTGGTAACTTTCCTTATCGGCGTAGTTAGTCAACAATGCACCTTCCAGTTCTTTGGCTTTCTTCTGGCTTTCTTCAATCTGCATCTGGCTTTCGAGAATAACCTCGTTGTTGCGAGTTAATTGGCCGGTAAGGGTTTCAATTTGGCTTTTCTTAAAACCCAACTCCTGATTGAGTGTATTTGTGCGGTTTTGTTGTTGGTGGAACTCAATATTCTTTTGGTTGTAACGTGAAGAAGCCTCGCTCAATTTATTGGTGAGGTCAACAAAATCCTTATCGGTTTTTTCTAAGATGGATTTGGCTGCTGCCTGTTCTCCGCGCAACAACTCTAATTCTGCATTAACGTTGTCAACTTCTGTTTTTAATGACTCTAAACGTTCGGTAATGTTCTTGCTTTTTGCATCGGCTGATTCAAGGAATTTAACCAGGCTTTGAATGCTTGCCTGTGCTGCAGAAAACTTTCCGTTTAATTGAGTTGCGATGTTGCGTTGCGCTTCAATATCTTTTACAACAGACGATGCTTTTAGTTGGTTAATCTTAACCTGAGCGTTGGCAACTTGCTGGTGTAGCTTGTAGGTTGATACTTCCAATATTTTGATTTCTTCCTGCAATTTCTCAAGGTTCTTTGCACGGCCAATTTTTTTGCCTTCAAATAAACCAACGGCACCGCCGCTTAACGAAAAGTCCTTACGAATGTATTTTCCGCTTTTAGAAAGCAGCACGATTTTGCGGTCTTGCGTGTCTAGCTTCGAAACATCAAATGGGCCGTTATCGTCAATCATGTAAACACGGTCAAGCAAAAAGGCACCCAGCTTTTTGTATTGGGCATCCATTTCAACAATGCTGTTTACCGATTTAACCGCGGGGTTATTGATGTCCGCGTGTGGTTCATACTGTTCAAACTCATCGAGTATAAAGAAGTTAGCGCGGCCCATGGCTGAGTCACTCAGCATGTTTACCGCCATCACCGCTTCCTGCAAATTCTGAACCACATAATAGTTCAAATATGGCTCAAGGTAATTTTCAACGGCTACGCGATATTCTTCGGCGCAGTAAATAATATCTGAAAGGAGAGGAGCTTCTTTACTCCACTTGGCGTTCTTCTTTAAAAACTTAATGGACTCAGGAAAACCTTCAAGATTTTCGACTAAGCTTTTAGTGAGGTCATACTCGTTCTTCTTGGCATCAAGCGTGCGGGTTTCCTGCGTTAACTCAACTCTTGTTTTCTCTATAGAACCTTCTAAATCCGCTATCTCTTTCTTCTTGGCTTCTTCTTCTTTTAAAAGGTAGCTCAATTTTAATTCGGTAGATTCTTTGTCAGACTTTAACTGGTCAAACCCTTGTTGCAATTGCTCTAATTCAACGCGCTTTTTCTGCACGTCTTCTTCGCTTTGAAATAAATCGCGTTGCAGGCTTTCGTTGCTGCTGCGGTTAACGGCTAATTTTTTATCGAGTTCAAAAATCTGGCGTTCTTTTTCGGAGTAAGTTTTTTGGTCGGTAGATAAAACGGTTTTTACATTGCCATGCTCGGCACGTATTTCGTTTAGCTCCGTTTCAAGCACCAATAATTCACTTCTGCGGGCTTCTAAAACTTTATCCTCACTCTCTTTATCAATGCTAAGTTTTTCAATAGATAGCTTTAGCTTTTCAACCTGTTCGCCGGCTTCAACTATTTGTTTGGCGGCTGAGTCTTTTTTATCGAGGGCAAATTTGATTTGAGAGTTGAGCAGGTTTCTTTCGTTCTCTTTTTCACCTACACCGGCAACCAGGGTGTTCAACCTTTTTTGAACTTCGAAAAGTGCCTTTTCCTTGTCCACGTTATCCAGTTTTTCACGCTCTAATTTGGCTTCGGCCTGGCTAACCATGGTTTCCAGTTCCAGCTTCTTATCGTCGTTAACCTGCTTTTGCTCTTCTAAGGTTTTGTAAGTTACCTTATAGGTCTGAAGGGTATACTTGGCCAATAATAAACTCAATTGCTTATACTCGTCTTTCAACTCGTAATAGCGCTTGGTCTTTTTTGCCTGCGACTCGAGGGTTTTTAACTGGCCTTCAATTTCGAAAAGCAAATCCTTTACACGCTCTAAGTCACCGTCGGTGCCTTTTAGCTTATCAATGGTTTCTTTTTTACGCTTTTTGTATTTCGAAACACCCGCAGCCTGTTCGAATAGCTTTCTTCTTGAACCTTCGCGGTCGTTCAAAATTTCATCAACCATGCCCAATTCGATAATAGCATACGAGTCGCTGCTAACACCGGTATCTAAAAACAAGCTGTTAATATCCTTTAAGCGGCAAGGCACATCATTCAACAAATACTCACTCTCTCCATCGCGGAATAAGCGGCGGGTAACGGTAATGGTTTTATAGTCGGATGAAACAAGGTTTTTGGTGTTTTCGAAGGTAAGCGAAACCTCGGCCATGCCCGATGCTTTACGGGTTTTGGTGCCGTTAAAAATCAGGTTCTCCATTTTCTCTAAGCGGAGCATAGATGTTTTTTGCTCGCCCAGTACCCAACGGATAGAGTCGACTACGTTCGATTTGCCACAGCCGTTAGGACCAACAACACCGGTTATTTTATTATTGAAATGTATAGTGGTTTTTTCGGCAAAGCTTTTAAAACCTTTAATTTCAAGAGTGGTTAATTGCATATTCAGTTCTGTTTAAATGGCCAAAGTATTTTAGCCGCTGCACTTGCGCTATTGCCCTGTAAACGTTATTTTATAGGGGAAGCGAAAATAGAAAATTGAGCAACCTCGAAAACTGAAAGAAACCAACAGCTATCCACACGTTATCCACATTTTTTTGGTAATTGGATTTAAGGGCCTTTGTGTTGTTAAAGTGATAAGGAAGCAGCAATAACTATCGCAGAAAGATAAGTATGGGTAGTTGCCAGATCTTTTATTGCTTTTTGGGGCGTTCAACGTCAAGTAGGGGTTCACCCTCCAAAAGGTTTACCGGCGTTCTTTTCAATGTAACTTTTTGGGTTTCATCGCATTTTGAGGTCACAACAATTATAAAGGGACTGGGGTAGTCAAAACTTAGACACTTTGATTCAGGCATGTGCGTCCAAACAGCACTTTTTGAAACAAATTCTACTCGTGCTCTTGCATTCAAACTAACTGTTGTATCGCCCTCTTGAGCTTGTACAAACAAACTTATTAATATAAGTAGGGGAGTAATCGCGAAGCGCATGATACTGGCAGTTTACTCCAAATATAGTGGATATTTTTAACAGAAGATGCTAAAACGAATGATTAACAAACTTAGTATGTATTTGAAGAAATATTTCGGAAAAAGTTTTTTGTTGCAACCACTTGCAACCAACCCACATCTACCCTATAAATCAATACGCCCAAAAGCCTATGTAAGATACTTTGACTATTTTTAACCCTAAATTCACCCCAATGATGGCAGAAACAACGGTATCAAGAGCAGAGTACTTAATGGAGCTGGAGGAGCGTTACGGCGCCCATAATTATCACCCGCTACCCGCAGTTATTGAGCGAGGAAGAGGCGTTTACCTGTGGGACACTGACGGTAAGCGATATTACGACTTCCTTTCGGCATACTCGGCTGTAAATCAAGGGCATTGCCACCAACTAATTGTTGATGTATTAAAGAAGCAGGCTGAAAAGTTAACGCTTACCTCGCGCGCCTTCCACAACAACGTTTTAGGTGAATATGAGAAGTATATAACCGAGTATTTTGGCTACGATAAGGTATTGCCCATGAATACGGGCGTTGAGGCTGTTGAAACTGCTATTAAACTTGCCCGTCGTTGGGCCTATGAAGTGAAGGGCATAAAAGACGGCCAGGCTAAGATAATTGTTCCGGAAGGCAACTTTCATGGGCGCACTATTTTGGCTATTTCAGCATCTACGGACCCATCAAGTTATGCGGGGTTCGGACCATTGGTGCCTAACTTTGTTGTTATACCTTACAATGACTTAACTGCTTTAGCTGCGGCCTTAGAAGATAAGGACGTTGCAGGATTTTTGGTTGAACCCATACAAGGCGAGGCCGGAGTTGTCGTACCACAGGAGAATTACCTGGCAAAAGCCAAATACCTGTGCGAAAAGGCCAATGTGCTGTTTATGGCCGATGAGGTACAAACAGGTTTGGGAAGAACAGGCAAAATGCTGGCCTGCGATTGGGAAGAAGTTCGCCCCGATATCTTGATTTTGGGTAAGGCTTTGAGTGGAGGAACGGTTCCTGTATCGGCTGTTTTGTGCGATGACCCTATTATGATGACCATTAAGCCGGGAGAACACGGCTCGACTTATGGCGGAAATCCGCTGGCATGCAAAGTAGCTATGGCAGCCTTGCAGATTATTAAGGATGAGAACCTGGTATATAATGCCTTCTATTTGGGCAAATACTTAAGAAGCGAGCTATCTAAAATTAAGCACCCTGCTATTAAAGAAATACGTGGCAAAGGCCTGTTAAACGCCATTGTGTTAGATACCGATGACGAAACCTACGCATGGAACCTATGCGTTAAGTTTATGGAAAACGGCCTGTTGGCTAAGCCAACCCATCATTATATTATCCGCCTGGCACCCCCACTTTGTATTACTAAGGAGCAAATTGACGAGGCAGTTGCCATTATAGCAAACAGTTTTAATTAGTTAGGTTTTATTGATTGACAATAGGGCTATAGAGTGCTGACCTCTATAGCCTTTTTTTATGCCCGCTCCTTGCATTATGCATGCATAAAACCGTACACGGCATAAGCCTGCTAAAATTTGCCACATGGTATACAATTTTGAAAATTGTATACCATGTGTTTTTGTAAGTATTTGTAAATAAATTACTTACAATAAAACAAGTGTAAACCATTCTTGCCATTCTTTTGCAAGTTTGTTGCACGGTTAAGCGAGTTTGCTGGTCATTCCTTCATGTCTTAAATGAAGCTCTAAACCATTAACACCCCCCTAAATCCCCTCGCCGCATAATAAGATTCTGCCCCGTTATGGTATACAAAAACGGTATCATAGCGCCTATCACAAAATATGGCACCGCCCAGTTTTCTAATAGCCGTAGGTGTTTTTACCCAGCTAGAGGTTTTAGTATCGAAAATGCCTAGTTTCTGAAGTTCGCGGTATTGCTCTTCGGTCAAAATCTCAATGCCTATGGCGTTTGCCATATCAAGCGCACTGTTTTTGGGTTTATTCTCTTTTCTTGAGTCGAGGGCTTCTCGGTCATAACAAAAACTTCTGCGCCCATTGGGGCTTTCAGCTGAGCAATCATAAAAAATGAATTCGCCCGTCTTTTTGTCATAATCCACAACATCAGGCTCACCGCCCGTTGTTTCCATTTCATTAAGTGACCACAATTTTGCAGCAGCCTTTTCCAGTTTCGCCTCCACTTTAGTCCACTCAAGCCCTTTATGGCGGTTCATGTTTTTCTCAAAACGGGCCTTTAACGTTTTGAGTAGTTCTTGACTTTGTTTGGCCGACAATTCCTTCTTCATGGCTTTAAATTATAGCGCTCAAAAATTAAACGATTTGTCTTAGTGCTGCTTAGTGTTCTTAGTGCCTTAGTGGTTAATCTCTCAATTCATACGCATCCAAATCTTCCGGCGTATCAATCCCCTTCGATTCCAGATTAGTAATGGCACATTTAATTTGATACCCATTTTCCAGCCAGCGCAATTGCTCCAGGTTTTCGGCCAGTTCCAAACTGGATGGCGGGAGCTTTACCAGCTTAAGTAAAACATCTTTCCTAAACCCATACAAGCCCAGGTGGACATAGTATTTAGCGCTTGAGGCTTTACTTGAATCGAACGAAAATGGTATTAAAGTTCTGCTAAAGTAAAGTGCATCTAAGTTATTGTTAACTATTGCTTTAACACGTGATGTATTTAGTAGTTCATCATTGTAAGGATGTTCTTTTATAAGTGTGGCTATCGAGGTGCTTTCCGGCTTTGCTATGAAGGTATTGGCCACTAAATCTATCTGCTCGGGATGGATAAAAGGCTCATCTCCTTGTATGTTAATTACCACATCTGCATCCGTATTTTGGGCTACTTCAGCGCAACGTTCGGTACCATTATTATGGTTTGGAGAGGTCATTAATACCTTGCCGCCAAAGCTTTCAACCTCCTTAAAAATGCGCTCGTCATCTGTGGCAACAATAACTTCTGTTAGTGATTTGGCTTTTAGGGCTTGTTCGTAAACCCGACGAATCATGGTTTTGCCGCCCATATCAACCAGGGGCTTTCCCGGAAATCGGGTTGAGGCGTAACGGGCGGGTATAATGCCAATAATCTTCATTTTCTGCTTGGTTCCGTGTTCTGTTAAACTGCTTATAGCTTGGGCAATTTGCTAATTAATTACGTATAAGTACACAATTTTTTGCCGTAACACACTGTTTATAATACTGAACATAAGGGGGCTTTGAGTTGTTAGTATGTGACGGGTTCTATGCATATATGCCTGCGTGGGGTAGTAACTTTGTGGGGTGAAAATAAAACTTTATATAATGAAGAAGGCTGTTTTTGTTTGCTTACTAAGTTTTGCAGTTGCCATAAGCGCCTTTGCAAAACCCGACCATGAAAATAAGCATGTGGTAAAGAAGGGAGAAACCCTGTCATCCATTTCAAGGGAGTACGGTGTAAAAGTAAAGGACATTATTAAAGCCAACCCGGCATTGGGGGCTAGCGCCAATATCAGGCCGGGTCAAAAGTTAAGCATCCCGGGTAAGGGTGGTGCGGTTGTTCACGCAGATATCGAAACCAAGGCTACCCATAGTAAGCCTAAGGCTACGGTGGCTGTTCCGTCAACTCCTGATACTCCTTATAGGGATGAGGATAATAAGACGAGAACCGTAGTTCCGGCTGTAACTGATAATGCTCTTGCAATGGTAAATAGCGATCAACCTATCATCAACACCAGCTCTTCAGCACCTTATTCGTTAAGAGCGGCTAATGGCAATAGCACAGACTATTCTACCTTATTTAATCAATACACCGCTCATGGATATAAAGTAAACAGAACCCGCGGTGCAGCTAATTTTTTGGAGGATAATACTTCGGGAAATCCTTATTTGGCACTCTATAACAACGCTGAAACCGGCACGGTTATTAAGGTTACCAATATGATGAACAAAAAGACCGTTTACGTTAAAGTGGTTGGCCGCGTGCCAGCAAACGATACCAGCCGCGAGGTTATTTTAAAGCTCAGCAATTCGGTGGCAAGACAGTTGGGGGCTTTGGATGATAAGTTCCTGGTGGAGGTTGCCGGAGTTCAACCCAACTAATTACGGGCTTTTACTATATTATTCAGCCCTGACAATAATCACAACATTTTGTTGGCAATTTCATTTCAAATGTAATGCAGAACGTTATTTTTGCTTCCGCTTAATAAGTGCCGTATGTATAGTAATGTCAGCTTTATTCCCATCCTGATTCAGTTTGTTTTTGTAGCCGGTTTCATATCTTTTATGATTGCCGTTTCACATTATGTGGGGCCTAAGCGCCATTCTAAAAACAAGGATGCCAATTTTGAATGTGGTATAAAGCAATACGGCAATGCACGTATTCCCTTCTCGGTTAAATATTTCCTGGTAGCTATTTTGTTTGTTTTGTTTGATGTGGAAGTGATATTTCTATACCCATGGGCGGTTAACTTCCGCGATTTTGGAGTTGATGGACTTTGGAAAATGGCCATGTTTATGGGCCTTTTGCTGGTTGGATTTTTTTACGTGCTCAAAAAGGGTGCGTTGGAGTGGGAGTAATGCTAACAGTTGTTATTATGCAAAGAAGGCCCAAAAGCTTGGCTAACTTTGCGTAACAATTTAAGGATAATACAATGGCTGAAAATATAAAAATGGTAGAGGGCCCTGAGGGCTATGCTGGCGAAGGTTTCTTTGCCACCTCACTTGATAAAGTAGTTGGGCTTGCCCGTTCAAAATCGTTATGGCCGTTGCCGTTCGCAACCTCTTGTTGCGGTATTGAGTTTATGGCCACCATGGCACCTCATTACGATTTAGCCCGTTTTGGATCTGAACGCCCTAGTTTTTCTCCCCGCCAGGCCGATATGCTTTTGGTAATGGGAACGATTGCTAAGAAGATGGCCCCGGTATTGCGCCAGGTTTATGAGCAAATGGCCGAACCTCGTTGGGTAATTTCAGTTGGGGCTTGTGCTTGCTCTGGTGGGGTATTCGATACTTATTCGGTTTTGCAGGGTATTGATAAAGTAATTCCTGTTGATGTATATGTGCCGGGTTGCCCTCCGCGTCCTGAGCAGATATTGGATGGTATTATGAAATTGCAGGAATTGGTGAAGAATGAGAAAATGAATAGAAGAGACTCACCTGAATACAAAGCTCTTTTAGCAACGTACGGAATTAACATAAACTAAGCGCAAGTAGGGGAAACAATGAGCTTAACAAACGAGATAGTAAAGCAGAAGGTTGAAGAGAAATTTGGCGAGAGCGTTAAAGCTTTTACTGAAGCAGATTTTGGCTTACTGACTTTTGAAGTAGATAGGGCGAAGGCAATTGATTTAATGCAGTTTTTGCGTGATGATGAAACCCTGCGCTTTAATTTTTTAACCACTATGTGTGGTGTTCACTACCCCGATAATGAGATTGAAAGGCAGTTTGCTGTGGTGTACCACATGCATAACTGGTTAGATAATGTACGGATTAGGTTTAAGGCCTTTTTGAATGGCGAAAACCCCGAAGTTGAAAGTGCTACCCGTGTATTCTTAACCGCCAACTGGATGGAGCGCGAGGGCTACGATTTCTACGGAATCAATTTTATTGGCCATCCTGATTTGAGAAGGATTTTGAATATGGATGAAATGGTTTCTTTCCCAATGCGGAAGCAATTTCCGTTGGAAGATGGAGGCCGTACTGACAAAGACGACAGATATTTTGGTAGAGAACCTCAGAACAGTAATCTGAATTAAAGAAGAAAAGATGTCGGAAATAGTAGTTAAATCGATTGAAGATAAATATGCCGAGCTGATTAAACAGCGCGAAAACGCTGACGGCAGCGAGCTATCTATATTAAACCTGGGCCCGGTTCACCCCGCCACCCACGGTATTTTTCAGAACGTGTTGTTAATGGATGGCGAGCGCATTATTGAAGCCGAATCAACCATTGGCTATATACACCGTGCGTTTGAAAAAATTTCTGAAAACCGTCCCTTCTATCAAATTACCCCGCTAACCGACCGGATGAACTATTGCTCATCGCCTATTAATAATATGGGTTGGTGGTTAACGGTTGAAAAGCTTTTGGGTATTGAAGTGCCTAAGCGTGCTCAATATATCAGGGTTATTATGATGGAGTTGGCGCGCATTGCCGATCACTTGGTTTGTAATTCAATTCTTGCGGTTGATACCGGTGCTTTTACCGGGTTCTTGTATGTATTTCAATACCGCGAGAAGATATATGAGATTTACGAAGAAATGTGTGGTGCCCGCCTTACTACCAATATGGGCCGTATGGGTGGCATGGAAAGAGATTTGAGTGATACGGCTTACCGGAAAATAAGAACTTTTTTAAAGGAGTTTCCGGCTGTATTTAAGGAGTTTGAAGAGCTGGTTTCGCGCAACCGTATTTTTATGGATCGCTGTATTAATGTAGGAGCTATCAGTGCCGAAAAAGCAATGTCATACGGTTTTACGGGGCCCAATTTGCGTGCAGCTGGTGTTGATTATGATGTGCGGATAATGAATCCATACAGCAGCTACCAGGATTTTGAATTTGATGTACCGGTAGGAAAGAGCGGCGATACTTACGACCGTTATTGCGTGCGCAATGCCGAGATTTGGCAGAGCGTCAAAATCATTCAACAGGCAATGGATAACCTGCCTTCGGGGCCATATCATGCCGATGTGCCTGATTATTATTTGCCTCCGAAAGAAGATGTATATCAAAACATGGAGGCCCTTATTTATCACTTCAAAATTGTAATGGGTGAAATACCGGTTCCAAAGGCTGAAGTATATCACTCGGTTGAAGGCGGTAATGGCGAGTTGGGATTCTATTTAATCAGCGATGGTAGCCGGGTGCCTTATCGTTTGCATTTCCGCAGGCCTTGCTTTATTTATTACCAGGCGTTTACCGAGATGGTAAAAGGGCATTTATTGAGTGATGCTATTGTAATGTTAAGCTCGCTGAACGTTATTGCGGGTGAGTTGGATGCTTAATTAAAAATGAAATTAAAGTCTCTGTAAAAAGGGAGCTTAAGTATATGGGATTAGCAGAAGTAACTAAAGAAGAAATTAAATTCAGCGATAAGCTTTTAGCACGGATAGCTGTGTTGAAAGCGCATTTCCCCAAAGGGAAACATAAAAGCGCGCTTTTAACTGTGCTGCATGAAGTGCAGGATGAACATAATAACTGGTTAAGTGTACCGGTTATGGATAAGGTGGCTGAGGTGTTGGGCATTCTGCCAATAGAGGTTTACGAAGTGGCTACTTTTTACACCATGTATAATCAACAACCGGTTGGCAAATACATGTTTGAGTTTTGCCGTACATCGTGCTGCTGCCTTCGTGGTGCTGAGGATTTAATTGAATATACCTGCAATAAATTAGGAGTTGAAGAAGGACAGGTAACTGCCGATGGATTGTTCTCGGTTAAAACAACAGAGTGTTTAGGTGCATGCGGTTATGCACCTATGTTACAATTAGGCGACTACTATCACGAATTTTTGACGCCCGAAAAGATGGATAAACTGATTGATGTTTGCAGGGTTGGGAATGTAGAATTCTATAGTAAAGTGTAGCGGCATGCACTTTACGCTCCGCAATTTCAACCCACGCTTATCTTTTATCCTTACGTTTTCAATAGCTATTATTTGTCTTTTACCTATTCTTAAGTCTGGATTATATTCTGATGATTTAGAAGGTTTTCAGGCTCGCCACGGCTCGGCCTATTTTACTCACAAAAGTGTTGCTGAGCTTTCCTCGACAAGTATTGTTGCCTGGATTCATTATGGTAGGTTTTCGCCTTTGGCATTAACTCAGTTGGAAGCGGTATTTAGGGTTTTTCCTTCCGTAGGTTGTTATAAAATATACGTTTTTATCGCTAATGTTTTGGCGCTTATTTCATTTGTGGCATTATTATGGGTTATCGGTTATAGGGCACTGATTCCTCTTTTTCTTTTATTCTATTCAGCCGGAGTTCAATTCAGGATACAATACCACGATGGATATACTTCTTTTGCCGGTATGTATCAACTACTGGCGTTTTGCATGTTTGCCTCTGCTACAACTTATGTTTTATATCAGCGTAACCGGAAATGGTTCTGTCTGGCAATTTCACTCATACTTTTTGCGTCAGCTTTGCTTACTTCTGAATTGGCAGTGGCAGAAATTGTGCTTTTGTTTTTTTGTGGGTATATCGGCATTCGTAATTGGCGTAAAACACTTTTATCACTCCTGCCATTTATACTTGTTCAACTAGTCTACTTCGGCATAGTCATTTATGTTCGGATGCAGGTGCCCAGGGTATATTCGGGAATCGCAGCAAATCTTGAACCGGTTGCCATGTTCAATACGTTCAAAATTCAAATGTTCTCGGCTTTACCCTTCTCGAATCTGTACAAACAGGTTGCAATTCCCGGAATTTTGATCCGGCAATTGCATAATCTCTTTAATGCAATGGCTGTTAGTGCAATTCTGCTGTCATTTTTAGTTTGGATTTGGAGAAACCCACGAGAAAGGCTAGCAAATAATGGCAATCATTTACTTGTGGCGATATTTGCCGTATCACTTGCTACAATACCAGCCATTATTTTGTCCTCCGCTGTCAAATACCAACAGGAATTACGCTTTGGCCTCGGATATTTGCCGGTATACCTTCAAAATTTTGGCCTTGCACTTTTACTTGCCCTAATTTGCATGCTATGCTTGCAACATGCAATGCGGTTCATAAGAGGCTTTGGGGCAATAATGACTATTACGGCCCTGGTGGGAGTTATCTCCGCATTTCTCTTTAATCAAGCCTTGATTAAAGTAAAAGACTACACGCTTAGTTTGCCCGCCCAGGCACTCTATGAAAATATTGAACAAGGTTTTTTAAATGATTGCGAACAGCACAGTAGAATTGTACTGCAAAACTCATTTTATTACGGCGGAATTGGTGGGTATGATTCAATAATCAGAACCGTAAGCCGTAAGGTTTTTTATTTATACAATGGTTCCGAATGGATACCGGGGAAAGAAGATTCATTACGTGTAAATTGTTACTCATTGTCCTGCACAGCTGGCGACACTATTTTTACAAGATTATCCAGGGTTAATTGCAAAAGTGGTGAAATAGGACAACTTTTAAAGGAGAAGGTTCAAATAACGGGATTACAAGTAGTGGATGTGGAAAAGCCGATTTTGCAGTGGCGTGATTAACTGGATATTTTGCATAGAAATGTTCATAAAAGTATGCGGTCTTTCTGTATTATTGCACGGCATTTTGAAAGGTTAGAACCGAAAGGGGCTTGTACGGTAGTTTTTATGGTTTTGCTCAATATTTAAATGTGCCAATAGAATGGGAAAGAAGATCCTTTTAGAACATATTAATGTCCCCGGAATTGAAACCTATGAAGTGTTTCGAAAAATGGGTGGTTATGCTTCGGTTGAGAAGGCTTTAAAGACCAAGACACCGCTTGAAGTGGTTGAAGAAGTTAAGAAGTCGGGCTTGCGTGGCCGTGGCGGGGCGGGTTTCCCTACGGGTTTAAAATGGAGTTTCATTGATAAAAAGTCAGGCAACCCGCGCCAGTTGGTATGCAATGCAGATGAATCTGAACCCGGCACTTTTAAGGATAGATATTTGATGGAGAAGCTTCCACATCTATTAGTAGAGGGGATGATAGTTTCGAGTTTTGCTTTGGAGGCGCACTTATCATACATCTATATCCGTGGAGAATATATGTGGGTTTTCCGCATTCTCGAGAAAGCCATTAAAGAAGCTTATGCTGCGGGTTGGTTGGGAAAAAATATTCAAGGTTCGGGTTACGACCTTGATTTGCATGTTACGTGTGGAGCCGGTGCATATATATGTGGTGAAGAAACGGCACTGATTGAATCTTTGGAAGGCAAACGTGGTAACCCACGTATTAAACCTCCGTTTCCGGCGGTTGTGGGTTTATATGGTAATCCTACAGTGGTGAACAATGTCGAGACTATCATGGACATTCCCTGGATAGTGAATAATGGGGGAGAGGAGTTTGCCAAATTTGGTATCGGCAAATCTACCGGCACAAAATTAATATCGGCATCAGGCAACATCAAAAAGCCTGGTGTTTACGAAATAGAATTAAGCATACCGGTTGAAGAGTTTGTAATGAGTGATGAGTATTGCGGGGGTATGCAAACCGACAGGCCTTTAAAGGCCTGTGTGCCGGGAGGCTCATCAGTTCCTATTTTGCCAGCCAACTTATTATTCAAAACGGCTAAAGGCGAAACGCGCTTAATGACTTACGAAAGTATGAGTGACGGCGGTTTTGCAACCGGTTCAATGATTGGCTCGGGTGGATTTATTGTTTACGATGACCGTGCTTGTATAGTTAGAAATACCTGGAATTTTGCACGTTTCTATCATCACGAAAGCTGCGGCCAGTGCTCACCTTGCCGCGAGGGCACCGGTTGGATGGAAAAAGTGCTTTGGAGAATTGAGCATGGCTTTGGTAATATTGAAGACATTGATTTATTGTGGGATATACAGCGTAAAATTGAGGGTAATACTATTTGCCCGCTTGGTGATGCTGCTGCATGGCCGGTGGCTGCTGCCATTCGCCATTTCCGCGATGAGTTTGAGTTTCACATCAGGTATCCTGAAAAAGTGAAAGACAGAAAGCACTTTGAAAAAGAGCCATGGGAACAGGTTAAACATTTAGTGAAGAAGGAAGATGCAGTTTTAGTATAAACATTGTAGTATGCCAATAGTAACGATAGACGGGGTAAGTGTTGAAGTAGAAGCGGGAACTACCATCCTGAATGCTGCGCGTAAAATAGGTGGAGATTTAGTTCCGCCGGCCATGTGCTATTACTCTAAATTAAAGGGTAGTGGTGGCAAGTGCCGTACCTGCCTGGTGGAAATAACCAAAGGTAGCGGGGCAAACCCAACGCCAATGCCTAAGTTGCAGGCAAGCTGCAGCACACCGGTGGCCGATGGTATGGAAGTAAAGAACATGACCAGCCCCAAAGTGCAGGACATGCGTAAAGGTGTGGTTGAGTTTCTATTAATAAACCATCCGCTTGATTGCCCTATTTGCGACCAGGCTGGTGAGTGCGATTTGCAGAATCTTGGTTTTGATTACGGTGTTGCTAAAACGCGTTACCAAGAGGAGAGAAGAACTTTTGATAAAATAAATATTGGCGATAAAATACAGTTGCATATGACGCGCTGTATACTATGCTACCGCTGCACCTACGTTGCCGACCAGTTGACCGATAAACGTGTGCATGGCATTATGAATCGTGGAGATGCTGCTGAAATTTCAACCTATATTCAGAATGCCGTGGAAAATGAAATGAGTGGCAACATGATTGATGTTTGCCCGGTTGGTGCTTTAACAGATAAGACCTTCCGCTTTAAATCGCGCGTTTGGTTTTTAAAACCGTTTGATGCACATCGCGAATGTACCAAGTGCTGTGGTAAAACTACCGTTTGGATGTTTGGCAATGAAATTTACAGGGTAACCGTAAGGAAGGATGTATATCATGAGGTGGAAACGTTGGAAGATGGCAAGCCTGCCTACATCTGCAACGATTGCCGTTTCGAAAAGAAGAATGTAAACGACTGGACTATAGAAGGTCCACGTAAGTTTGAAAAGTTCTCGGTTATAAACCAGGGCAATTACACACGCAAAATGGAACGGGTTGAGATTGATACCGACCCAAGAATTTTGTATGGAAGGCAAGAAGATAAGAAAGCGATAAGCATGAATGGCACCAACTTCAATAAGCCAGAAAAGGCTTTGAGCGATGGGAAGGATACTGACGGACAGTTTTAGTTTCAATAGAATTAAAGTTCGGTGAACCGGGCTTAACAAGCAGAATAAAGGAAAATGGATTTAACGCAATTAGGCATTCAATTCGGAATCATACTGGTGGTATTTGCTATTACCATGTTTGTTGCACTGTATTCAACCTTTGCTGAAAGAAAGGTGGCTGCTTACATGCAAGACAGGCCGGGCCCGAACAGGGCGGGTTATGGCGGTATTTTTCAGCCATTAGCCGACGGATTAAAAATGTTTACCAAAGAAGATTTTATTCCTGATACAAAAAATAAATTTCTGTTCATTTTAGGGCCGGGCTTATTTATTGTTACTGCGCTTATGACCAGTGCGGTAATTCCGTGGGGACAGACGATGCACTTTTTTGACCGGGCGGTAATCCTTCAGGCTACCGACATTGACGTTGCCATACTGTTCATTTTTGGTATGGTTTCGTTTGGTGTGTATGGTATTATGATTGGCGGTTGGGCATCGGACAATAAATTCTCTTTGTTAGGTGCTGTTCGCGCCTCGTCGCAAATGATTTCGTACGAAGTTGCAATGGGCCTTTCAATCATTGCAGTAATTATGCTTACCGGTACTTTAAGCTTACGCAACATTGCTGAGCAGCAACACGGTTTTTTAGATTGGAGCTGGACCTGGCACGGACATCAACTGTGTTATCCTTCGTGGATAGTTTTTAAGCAGCCTTTGGCTTTTCTGATATTTTTGGTTTGCGCTTTTGCCGAAACGAATAGGACTCCTTTCGATTTACCTGAGTGTGAGGCTGAATTGGTAGGTGGTTATCATACCGAATACTCAAGTATGAAACTCGGCTTTTACCTATTTGCTGAATACATCAACATGTTTATTTCGTCAACTGTTATAGCTGTAATTTTCTTTGGTGGTTATAACTATCCGGGTATGGACTGGGTTAATAATACGCTGACTTCAGCAATGGGGAATATTGGAGCGAACCTGGCAGTGTTAGTGGGTGTTGGTGTTCTGTTTGCTAAAATTGTATTCTTCATATTTTTCTATATGTGGGTTCGTTGGACAGTTCCAAGGTTCCGTTATGATCAATTAATGAACCTGGGATGGAAGATTTTGATTCCATTATCGATATTAAATATTGTTTTGACCGGTGGTGCGATTTTGTTAACAAAGTAGTATAGGTAAATCAGGCAGTAAAATTATTTTTGCGCGGCTTTAGGAGTGAAAGAAAATATGGCAACTGAATTTAAGAAGGTAAGTTTAAGCGGAAGAAAAAGAGACGTATCTAATAAGGATAT
>CAIOTH010000055.1 GCA_903861145.1 uncultured Bacteroidota bacterium
ACGATGTCAACTTTTGTTGATAGAGCGCACCAATTTATATGGAACCATAATTTGGAAGGGTTTTCATCGGGCACTTCAAAAGGTAATTGGACCGAGATTAGTGAGAAGTATGACTTTAATGCGCATGGGCAACTTAAGGAGTTGTGGCTTTATTTCGCGCTAAAAGAGTTAATAGATTTAGGCACTGATACATTTTACGTAAGAATATACAACTCGGGCGTGCAGGTAAAACCCGATAGCTTTACTTATTGGAGCAGCCTTCCTAATTTCTGCGACCATATACCACTGCAATTGCTTCGCTCAATACCGTTAACTACCGACTCTATCAAAACAAGTAGTTTTGCGAATAGAATTCCCACTATTGTGAGGATAGTACCACCGCTGGATTTGAGCTCAGATTTTGTGGTTTCGTTGGTAACCAATACACCTACCGCGCGTGATTCGATTGTTTTGTGGACCAGTGAGCAGGGAGACGGGCAGGGAGAGCATCGTACTGCCAAACTACTACTAGACCTACATAATAACACTGAGTATGATTGGATGCCTGATTACATAGTAACCAGTGCCAGTAATTTTGATTTGATGATTACGCCAATAGTATCACTTGACTCGGTTGTTATTGATACGGTTTATAGTACGGGTACGCAATATTTAAACTCAGAAAACCGTGCAGTGATATTTCCAAACCCGGCATCGTCTGTAGTTTATGTAAAAGCGAGCGGACCGCTAAACGCAGGTAATTGCTTTAGACTTTACAGCCTGGAGGGAAAAGAAATACAAACCGCACCGATGGAGAAAACCGGAGATTCTGTGCTGGCAAGATTTGAAATTTCGGGCTTGGGCGCCGGGGTTTACATTATTAAAAATTGCTCACCACAGCAATATGCAGCCTATAAACTTGTTATCGAAAGATAATAGTTGTTCTATGCAAAACAGGTAACGGGCTTTCTAGTGGTAGTGTGTTGCAATCCGCTCTTCAGCATATCTCCTTTTTAACAGAAGCAATGCGATGGAATCAATTGATTTTAAATTACTTAGCATTATATAGTGCGCAAAACCGATAATTGTTTTGGAAAGATAAAGGCTCCATCAGCACCTTTCGCCATAGATTTTTTGTAGCGGTTTATACTACAAAAAGTTCAACGTTATAACTACACTTTATATAATGCCCAGGCCGCATTTTTGCTTCGCAATTAATACCAGGCGCGGTCAATATGAAAAGGGATAACAACGATATTTTTTTAATCAGAATATAGTTACTATGACCATTACTTACCTGGTGTTATTAATGGGGACTGTTTTGTTTGCGGTTTTAAGTTTGATTATTTCAATCAAACGGTCGGGTAAGAAAAGAGGTATGAAGGCAAATTACAGGTTACTGAGAGATTTTAATACTAAAGAATTCTAGTCAATAGTTTTATTCCACTGTTGCCTGCTTTTCGGGGGGAATCCGGGCACCGCAACCCTTAAACATTTAGTTGTTTGAGGGTTTTTTTATGTCCTTTATTATTTAAGCAATTGTGCCGCATTTATATCGGCCTGCGCATTATCGTTACGGCCAATAGCTGCCCATGATATACTGCGGTTGGTGTAGTATACTTTCATGTTAGGGGCAAGGGTAATTGCTTTATTAAATGCGGTGAGCGACTCATTATACATTTTCAATTGCTGATAAGATACCCCCAGGGCATTAAGTACCTGGTCGTTATTAGGTTCAATGGCTATAACCATTTCGTAATCGTGCAAGGCTTCTTTTTGTTGGTTAAGGCTAGCGTGTACCAATGCCCGGTTTGTAATGGCTCCTACATTAGTAGGGTCATTCTTTATAGAAACATCCAAATCTTCAACAGCACCGCGCAAGTCGCCTCTACTTGCCTTAGCGGCTCCCCTGTCGGAAAGCGTTTTCCATAAATCAGGCTGTAATTGTAGGGCCTTGTTATAATCCATAATTGCTGAGTCGAATTTTCCCAACGCAAAATAAATGTTGCCGCGGTTGGGGTATGGTATAACGTACTTTGGGTTGAGGCCAATGGCTATGTTATAATCGGCCATGGCTTTGTCGTATTGCTTTTGTTTGCGGTAATAGTAACCTCTTCCGCCATAGGCTACTACAAGGCGGCCCGGAAATTTATCAATGGCATCTGTCCAAAGTGTTTCAGCACTCTCCCACACTTTAATGCGTTGTGTAGCTATGATTACATAAGTACAACCTAACACAGCAAACACCGCCAGAAGTATTGTCCGCAATCCTTTAAAATAGCTATTGATTAAATGAGCATCGGAATCGAGCCACCACGTTGCTATTATAAAAAGCCCGAGGTATGAAACATACGAGTACCGGTCGGATATTATTGACTGGCCTACGGTGAAAAACTGCAGCACCAAAAATATGTTGATGAAAAAGAAAGCAAAGCCAAACAGAACCACCTTGTTATACTTGCTGAAATAAGCCAGGGCGCCAATAATAGCCAAAACTACAAACGGGGCAATATAAAATACGGGCTCCAGGCCCTGCCCTTCTATGTTAGGAAACGGGTACAGATTGCAAAGTGTGAAAGGGAAAATTACCTTTATTAAATACATCATAATGCCATAAAACGCAAACAAAATTCTATGGGTAAACGGATAGTCGTCCACACCTGCAACGGCTCCGCCTTTTGCCTGTGCAATAAACGTAAGCGCACCAAGAATTAGAGATAGGATTAGGAAAGGAATTTTTTCGGCAGCAACCGTTAGGTTTATTTTACGGCCTTTAAAATAATCGATAGCAAACAGCACAACCGGCAAAACCACTGCTGCCGGTTTGGATGCTAACGACAACACAAAACAACCAAAGCAAAGCAGCATCCATTTAAGTTGCTTGTTAGCCAGGTATTTTAAATAACAAATCATAGATAGCAGGAAGAAAAAGGTATAAAGCACGTCTTTCCGCTCAGATACCCAGGCTACCGATTCAACGTGCATGGGGTGAATAGCAAAGAGCAACGCGCAGGCCAGAGAAGTATAAACCCTGCCGGAAGAGAGAAACATTAAAAAATAGAATACCAGCACAATATTGAACAGGTGAAAGATAAGGTTGGTAATGTGGTACACACGTGGCTTATCCTGCTCGGGCATGTTTTCGGCAATTTTATAATCTAATGCCAGCGAGTACATGGTAAGCGGATGGTAGTTAACCGATACCGGTGTGGTAAGCATTGCGTAAACATTTTCGGGATGTGCAATCAGCTTATTTTCAGTAACGTAATCCTGGTCGTCCCAATCGGTAAATTTGTTGTTAAGTGATGGCAGGTAAACAAAAAAAGTAAGCAACAAAATACCACCCAGCAGCATATAGGCAAGCCGGCTGTTTCCTTTTATAAAGCTATCGGTTTTAACCGGTTTCTTTTTTTGATTGGTTTTGTTGCTCTTCTCCTTCATGCACAAATAATTGTTTCAATATGGGTAAAGATAAAAAAGAGATTCACCTCAACTTCTCCATCACCTCAAACCTAAGTCCATCTATTTTAAACTTTAACCTGCGCCAAAAACTTTTACCTTCCATCTCTACTACCTGTTGTGTTCTGAATGAAGGATTCAATGCCCATTTTATAAGCCGTTTATAAAGAGGTAAAGAAGCGTACGGAAACTTATGGATATCGAGGAGCGGTTTTATGTAGGGATATATTTTGGCTTCGTATTCGCGCCGGTTGTGAGCGTAGTATTCCGGGTTGATGGGCGGCATTACTTCGGCACCTATGTGAAAGGTTAGGTGGAGGTCATCAACCAGTTTAAGGTTTTCGGCAAAGGCAATAAAATTATGTATAAGGGAAACCTCGCTAAACGGCACGCCAACACAAATATCTTCAAGTATCAGTTTATGCAATAGCTCTCGCTTAAAAACAAAACAGTCAAACCCGGGGTGCGGTTTTCCGAATTCGGAATACATGAGGGGTAGTTGCTCAACGCTTTTATACTTACCCGAAATTCCACGGCGGTTAATTACCAAAGCATCATGACCCTCGCTCAATAATTCTTCAACCGCTACATAAAAATGGGGCATCAGTGTAATGTCCATATTGGTAAAAACCAGGTATTCGGCCTCGCTGCCATGGTAAAGCGATTTTAAAACATCCAACAACAAAGGGTATTTACGTATGCTTTTGAATGGGGCTATGTCTAACACCGACCTCTGTAAATCAGGTAGCTTTTCAAAATAGGCGGGTATAATGACGTGGTCTTCGGGAAATGAAACGGTGTAAAGTTCAACAACCGGTTTGCCATTGCAAAACTGATGCGCTCTCTTAATTGACTCAAAAGTTATTGGTTGAATAACCGATAGCTCAGAACCTTCGGGCGCATTTACAGGATTTATGACGTGGGCAAACTTCATGATTCAATACAATTTACCGCAAAGTGCGCAAAGACCGCAAAGGAATACAAAGAAATAATATCCAAAGCCTTCTGTAATTCAATTCGTAGCCTGCGTTTCTTTGTACTTTGTGGTAAAGAATTTCTTCAAATCTATTTATAATTAAGCTTCAAAAAATGATTCCCTATTTTTGACGCCATGAGCAATACGATTTACGACTACAAATTAAAAAATATTAAGGGCGAAGAGCTTGACCTTTCTGCCTTTAAAGGAAAAAAGATTTTGCTGGTTAATACAGCCTCTGCCTGTGGCCTTACCCCACAATATAAGCAGTTGGAAGAATTGAATGAAAACTTTAAGGACAAGCTGCAGGTTATTGGCTTGCCCTGTAATGATTTTGCCGGACAAGAACCGGGCACCGAGCAGGAAATTGAAAAATTCTGCGAGGTTAATTTTGGGGTTTCGTTTCCGTTAACAAGTAAAGTAAAAATTAAAGGTGAGCAGCCCGATGCTATATACCAGTTTCTTACCAAAAAGGAATTGAATGGTTATGCCGATAGCGAGGTAGCCTGGAATTTCCAAAAATACCTGGTAAATGAATCGGGCGAACTTATTGGTGTTTTTGCACCACCTGTTGACCCTTTGAGTGATGAGATTTTGAACGCGATAGAAAACTAACATGCTGTTTAAAGACGTAGTGGGCCAGCAGGCCGTAAAGCAGAAAATGATAAACATGGCGCGTACCGGCAGGGTACCGCATGCTATGATGTTACTTGGGCCTGAGGGCAATGGAAACCTGCCGCTTGCCCTGGCTTTAACCCAATACATACAGTGCGAGAATAGGCAGGAAGATGACTCGTGCGGGGTTTGCCCATCATGCAACAAAAACCAAAAGTTTGTTCACCCTGATGTGCATTTTACTTTTCCGGTGGTGCCTAAAAAGAGTGATGAGCCACCGGTTAGCGCCGATTATATAACTGATTGGCGGAGTGCATTGACTGCTAACCCGTATATGAATGTGAATGACTGGCTGCAGGGTATTGGTGCCGAAAACCGCCAGGGAAACATTACTGTGCGCGAGTGCCACGAGATTATTAAGACCATGAGCCTTAAAACGTACGAGTCGGAAAATAAGGTGCAGATTATATGGTTGGCTGAGTTTTTAAAAGAAGCCGGCAACACGCTGCTTAAAATAATTGAAGAACCACCAGCCGATACCATTTTTATATTGATAGTTGAGAATGTTGAAATGGTATTGAATACCATTATTTCGCGCACCCAGTTGATTAAAGCCAATGCTATTGATGATGCAGATGTAAAAGAGGCGTTGCTGAAAAAATTTGAAATGGATGAGGGGGCAGCACGACGAATTGCACGTATTGCCGATGGCAACTATAATGCAGCCATTAACATTGCCGAAGGACAGGAAAGCGAAAACGACAAGCTATTGCACAAGTGGCTGGTTTGTTGTTTCAATCTTAAACTAAAGCCATCGGCGGGTAATGGTTCAAATTTGGTGGATTGGATTGAAGAATTTGCAAAAATTGGCCGCGAGAATCAAAAGATATTTTTGAAGTATGCTTTATTCTTTTTGCGCGAATGTGCTTTGGTGTCATTAACCGGCCATTCGGAAAAACTGGAGGGCGAGGAGTTGAAATTTGCTCAGGGCTTAGGAGCAAAGCTGGGCGATGAGCAATTTGAAAAACTGGCAGCTATCATTAACCAGTTGTATTACCACGTTGAACGTAATGCAAACCCTAAAATCCTGTTTATGAGCAACTCGTTCAAAATAGCCTCGGTATTTAAGGGTGAGGCAGTGGAGATTGATTGAGTTATTCGCTTTGATTTTGGCGCCCTTCTTTTTCAGCATCTGTATTAGTGGTTTCGGGTGCTATGAGATATAGCATAGCTATGCTGATACAAGCAATGGTAATAGGAGCGTAATATAAAATTGCCGTGAGCTGTGGGTCAGAATCAGCGCACATTCTTCCGGCCAGAACACCCGTTGCAGCCGAAACCCCGCTTAAAATCCAAACAGAGATTTTTAACCATGCCTTACGATGCCAGATATGAATAAAAGCTAAAACAGGAGAGATCACCCCCAAGCCCAATAACCCTATTATTCCTACAAAAACACCTATTCCCCCCTCGCCACCCGTTACATGCCCACTTGCCAGGGCCGCTAATGGCATAGTTATTAATAACATTTGCGCCGCAAGTTGATATGCTTTTTTATACCCATGTTTCATATCTACAAATCTATACTTTTTTTGATTTGGAATTTGCGCCTGTCCTTTTTACTGGATTTTTGGGGTTAAGTGCTTTGGGTACTTGGTATAAAAGTGGCCTAATAACCAATTTTTCTATTAGTTTCGTTTGGTTGTTTTAGTTTCTGTTCACCTTACAATAAAAATACCATCCGTTCTTTTTTGAAGGGATGACTACATAAATATGGGATGTACTACATGCACAACGCCAAAAGACGGCGTGGTAACCGGCTGCCAAAGCAAAGGCGGCTGCAGTTCGGGCGGTTGTAACCGCATGAACGTTTATGATTGGTTTACTGATATTCCAATCTCGTTTAACGAGAACTTTAATATAGTTGAGGTTAGCTTTAAAAAGGGTGCGCGAAAAGGTTTTTACCGCAACACCTCTAATTTAGAATTGCACAAAGGCGGTTTGGTGGTGGTTGAAGCCGCCCAGGGCTATGACGTTGGCGAAGTGAGCCTGCAAGGTGAGCTGGTTAAATTGCAAATGAAAAAGCGCAAGGTTACCGAGCGCGATGACACCATCCGCAACATTACAAGAATCGCCAACGACCAGGATGGCGCTACAATAGTTGAGATACGTGCTAAAGAAAACGAAACCATGGTTAGAGCCCGGGCCATTTCAAGGTCGATGAACCTGGAGATGAAGATTGGGGATATTGAGTTTCAGGGAGATAATAAAAAGGTTACCATTTTCTATACTGCCGATGACCGCGTTGATTTTAGAGAATTGGTAAAGGTTTACGCCAAAGAGTTTAAGGTAAAGATTGAAATGCGCCAGATTGGTGCAAGGCAAGAGGCCGGCCGTATTGGAGGCATTGGCACCTGTGGCCGCGAGTTATGCTGCTCAACCTGGCTAAACGATTTTAAATCGGTTACCACACAAACAGTGCGTTACCAAAACCTGGCCATTAATACGGATAAATTAAGTGGCCAGTGCGGACGTTTAAAATGCTGCCTTAACTATGAACTGGATACCTACAACGATGCACTCAGAGGTTTTCCGAAACATGCTGATAGGATTGATACTGAAGAGGGCATGGCTTATTTAAAGAAGACCGAAATTTTGAAAAAGCAGATGTGGTATGAGTTTGATGCTCAACGCGGCAACTTTTTTAAGCTGGATATTAAAGATGTTAAGGAGTTGATTTCCATGAATAAAAATGGAAAAAAACCTAAGAGCCTTGAAGACTTTGCAATAGTAGAAGAAGTAAAAGTAGACGAGAGCAAGCACGAAGATTTAGTGGGCCAGGTAACCATAGCCACGCTTGAA
Organism: uncultured Bacteroidota bacterium; assembly: GCA_903861145.1. Taxonomy (GTDB): domain Bacteria; phylum Bacteroidota; class Bacteroidia; order Chitinophagales; family LD1; genus Bog-950. The sequence continues at coordinate 7,892 of CAIOTH010000055.1, forward strand.
GAAAAAGAGCGCAAAAAACGCAGGCATAAGGGTAATAATAACCGCGGCGGTAATAGTAATAATAAGGGCAAGAGAAATTAAGCATGTACGGCCAACCACAACTGAATAAATTAAGCGCTGTCGGTTCGAAATTCCTGTTCGGAATTTCTCTTTTATTAGCAGTATTTACATTTACCAGGTGTGATAAGGGTCGCATTTTTGAACAAAATCAGCAGATTACAGATTACAAATGGCAATACAATGATGCTAAAACATTTGTTGCCGAAATTAAAGACACCAACCAACATTACAACCTGTTCATCAATGTTCGTCACTCATTTCAATTTGACTGGCGCAATACATGGGTTAAAATTACAACCACCTTTCCCGATGGGCAGAGTTTTGAAAGGCGTGTGAACCTTGTTTTATCTGAGCCTGACGGCCATTGGCTGGGGAACTGCCTGGGCGATAACTGCGATATGCAGGTTTCTATTCAACAAAACGCTATTTTTCCTAAGCCCGGCAAATACACTTTTAAAATTGCACAGGATATGCGCGTTAACCCGCTTAATGCCATTAAAAGCATAGGGTTAAGGATTGAGAAAAATCAGTAAAGTACTTCGGCTAATCATTATCTTTGGGCGTCAATTTTAAGGGCCTATGAACCTCATCATTTATGCTATTCCTGTTTTCTTTTTGCTGATTGGCGTTGAGTTGCTGATTACCAAAATGAAAAAATTAAGCAACTATCGGTTTAACGATGCAGTAACTAATTTAAGTCTTGGTATTGGTTCAACTGTAAGCGGTATCTTCCTGAAAACGCTTACAGTATTAGCCTATATTAAACTGTTTGAGGTTTCGCCGTTAAACGGTAAAATACCCAATGCATGGTGGGTGTATGTGCTGCTGTTTTTGGGTGTCGATTTTTTCTATTATTGGTTCCACCGGTTGGCGCACGAAATAAGCGTTCTATGGGGGAGCCATGCCGTGCACCATCAAAGCGAAGAATATAATTTGACAGTGGCTTTAAGGCAGGCCTGGTACCAAGGGGCATTTTCGTTTGTGTTTTATTTGCCATTGGCACTAATGGGATTTCCACCGGTGATGTTTTTTGTGGTTTCGCAGGTAGTAACCTTATACCAATTCTGGATACATACCAAGCTTATTAATAAACTACCCAAGCCTTTTGAATATATCTTCAACACACCATCACATCACCGGGTACACCATGGTGTTAACCCGCAATACATTGATAAAAACCACGCGGGCACTTTAATTATTTGGGATAGAATGTTTGGAACCTTCGAACCGGAGCAGGAAGTGGTGGTTTATGGCATTACCAAGCAATCGAAAAGCTGGAATCCTATATGGGTTAATTTTGAATACTGGACTGACCTTGGGAAAGACATGGCAGCCACCAGCAAATGGCGGGACCGGGCTGCATTGCTGGTAAAAACGCCCGGTTGGAAACCTGAGGAACTTGGTGGTGTAAGCCCGTTAAAGCCGGTTACCCCTGAAACCTTTCATAAGTACGATACCGAAATACCTCCGGGTTTAAATTACTACGTGCTTTTTCAGTTCATCATTATACTGGCGGCCTCAACATCGTTTCTTGTTTTTCAGGGTAAAAGCCCTGTTAACGAGAACATAATTTTAAAAGTATCGTTGGCAGGTTTAATCATCTTCTCGCTGTTTAATTTAGGCGGTATATTTGAGCGAAAAACATGGGTTTTGCCTTTGGAATACCTTCGCATTGTGTTATTGGCTGCTGTGGTTGTTGTTGTATTTAATAATTATGCTTTGGCCAACACGGTGGGTATTATAACCGTAGCTATTGCCCTTATTTCTATTGCCTGGTTCAGTTTTTATTTAAGCGCATTTAAAAATCAAGAAAACAGTTATGTTCAAGTCAATGCCGGTTGAAATGGACCCCGTAGTATGGGCCATTCCGTTTTTTCTTATTCTCATTTCGATTGAGCTGTACGTAAACTGGAAACAGCAGCTAGAACTTTATGAGAAGAAAGAAGCTTTGTCGTCAATAGGCATGGGTTTGGGTTCGTTGGTAATTGATATATTAATGAAAGGCCTGGCGCTGGGCACCTATACCATTCTATACCAATATCGTTTGTTTGATATTGGCTGGCACTGGTGGGCCTGGGTATTGATTTTATTTGCGGACGATTTTACCTTTTACTGGCACCACCGGTTAAGCCACGAGGTACGCATACTTTGGGCGGCACATGTAAACCATCATTCGTCAACCACTTTAAACCTGGCTACTGCACTGCGCCAAAGCTGGGGCGAGCAGTTTTACAAATACATTTGGTGGATTTGGATGCCACTGGTTGGCTTTAATCCATTGATGATGTTAATGATGATGAGCTTTTCGTTGATTTATCAATACTGGGTGCATACAGAGTTGATTAAACGCTTGCCACGTTGGTACGAGTTTATATTCAATACCCCTTCGCACCACAGGGTACACCACGCATCAAACATCCGCTACCTCGATCAAAACCATGCAGGTATTTTAATTATTTGGGACCGTATGTTTGGCACCTTCTCGCCCGAGATGGATAACGAAAAACCTATTTACGGTATCACCAAAAACATCAATACTTATAACCTGTTTAAAATTGCAGGCCACGAGTTTGTTGATGTTTACCACGATGTAAAGCGCGCACCTACTTTTAAAGACAAACTGAAATATATTTTCTACCCACCGGGATGGAGCCACGACGGGCCTGATTTGAGGGCGAAGACGTTGCGCAAGAATTTGAAGGCAGGAAAATAGGGCTGCCAAAGAAGAAATTATTTACGGTGATTGAACTTGTGCAAGCCGATATTACTAAAATTGAAGTGGATGCTATTGTAAATGCAGCAAACACCTCTTTGCTTGGTGGTGGCGGTGTTGATGGGGCAATACACAGAGCCGGTGGTAGCGCGATTTTGGAAGAATGCATGATCATCAGAAACCGGCAGGGTGGCTGTAAAGTTGGTGAAGCTGTTATAACCACGGCGGGGAACCTACCCGCAAAGTATGTAATACATACCGTTGGCCCGGTTTGGAACGGAGGCCACAAAGGCGAAGAGAAATTGCTTTCCCTGGCGTATTCAAATTCGCTTTTGTTAGTGGTGGAAAATGAAATACTGACCATCGCATTTCCGAATATCAGCACCGGTATTTACCACTTTCCGAAAATTCGGGCTGCTGAAATTGCAGTAAAAACCGTTAAGGAATTTTTGGACAACAAGGGGATGTTACAAAAAGTAATTTTTGTATGTTTTGACAATGAAAACCATGCTATTTATAGCAGGATATTAAAGGACTGACAAAGGCGGACGATTTGCATTTCAGAAAAAATCATTACATTCGTTAGGTCTTCAAACAATATATAAAGACAATTGACCGCAGTGTGTTAACCATCTAACCTGTTAATTCGCACCCAGGTCTTCAATTTGTCTTACATTTTTTACTTCAATTTTATTTATTCAACCAATAGGGTTATTTAATTATTTATAGTTATGGATTATAATTCGAGCAGAAGCAAATTAGTGCTTAAAGAATATGGCCGCCACGTGCAAAAAATTGTGGAAGCCTGCGCCGCCGAAAAGGACCGCGACAAGAGAAACATCTTCGCCAAGGAACTTATAGAGTTGATGGGCCAGCTAAACCCGCACCTGCGCAACGTGGAAGATTTCCGCCATAAGCTGTGGGACCACCTGTTTATTATGAGTGACTACAAACTGGAAGTAGACTCGCCTTACCCGATTAAAGACCGTGCTGAAATTGAAAAACGCCCTAAGCGTTTGCCTTACCCTCAATCGCGTATAAAATACAAGCACTACGGTAAAAATGTAGAGACCCTTGTGACAAAAGCTATAGCCACGGAAGATCCTGAAAAGCAAGCCGGCTTTACCCAGTGCATTGGTAACTTTATGAAACTGGTTTACCAAAACTGGAGCAAGGAAAACGTAAACGACGAAACGATTAAAAATGATCTTCGCCTGTTATCAAAAGGGGCGTTGGTAATTTCGGACGAACAGGATATCAACTCACTCTCACGCGCTAACCGCCAAAAGAAGAGACCGGAGGATAACCAGGGCCCGCGCAAAAACAACAACAACAAATTCCGCCAGGGCGGTGGTGGGCAGAATAACAACAACCGCAACAAGCATTTTAAAAAGAAGAGGCCGCAGTAAAAAAATCAGTTTAACACAAAGCCCGCAAAGAGTAAATGCAAAGCCCACGAAGAATACAATTTGTGGGTGGTGGTCATTTTTCGAATAAATTGACATAAATAGTTGACAACCAATGGCTATCTGTTTTTAAAGTGACCACCACCCAACTAGCTTAAGACTGGATGGGTTTAAAAAGCTTTACACAATGGAGTTTTATTTTTGGGAAGACCTCTTGCAACAGGACTTTTAAAATTAACAGCGCCAATTACATATTATAATTTTTATTGGCTAGATTGGGGTTTCAAAATTTTCCTTTATGAAAAGGTATTTCACTTCATTAGCTATTCTTCTGGCTGTTTATTGTTCTGCAAGTAACCAAAGCCTTATTCGCTTTTATCAAAATGCAAAGGTGGGTTATAAAGATGCCACCGGTAATGTAGTTGTGCCTGCCGCTTATTATGCGGGTAGCGAGTACATTAATGGCTTTGCCATTGTGGTTGATAATAACAAGCGCGGCTTTTTAGGTGCCGATGGCAAAGTGGCTATACCACTACAATATGAAGATGCCGGCCCATTTATTGGTGGTGTTGCTAAGGTGATGTTGAACCACAAATACGGTTACATTAATACCCAGGGCAAATGGGTGATAGAACCCAAATACGATTTTGCCGAGGACTTTGCAGATGGCTTTGCAGTTGTGAGCGCCGGTGGAAAATATGGCTTTATTGACGCCACATGTAAAGAGGTTATAAGCCGCGATTTTGATATGGCACGTAAGTTTTCAGCGGGATTAGCACCTGCAAAAAAGGGTGGCTTGTGGGGCTATATTGATACTAGGGGAAATTGGGTTTTACCTGCCAAGTATGACGATGCATACTTTTTTAATTCGGATGGGCAGGCGCGCATAACTGTGAACCACGAACTTTTTATGATTGATAAAAAGGGGACAGTGCTTAAAAAAATTGAAATGCACCATGAGGAGGAAGGACGGGAGCGTGGGGAACATGAGAGGGAGCATTGATCAGATTACTGGATAACTAATTTTTGAGTGGAAGATCGGCCATTTTCAATAACAAGTATAAAATAAATGCCTCGTGAAAGATGCATTGAGAAGTCGTAATTCACAATATCATCCGAAACCTTTGTAGTGAACATTTTTGACCCCAAAACATCATAAATTTCTACCGAAGTATTTTGGATTTGTGTACCAAAAGTGATGACAAAATTGCCCGGCGAGGGATTGGGAGAGATTGAAAATCCAAACACATCGTCTATAAATAGCTCTCCGGTTTGAAGCTTGTTGCAAGAAGCATTCTTAAGATACTTCCACATAGCATTATACTCACCAGGACCTACAATAGCTCCCCCAAATAAATAGAAATTATCTGTGCTGTCGGACCAACCTAAGGCACCTTCTAATATCGGCGGGAGATTGTTACATTCTGGCACACCTTTCTCGCCAAATGCACCATAAATATGCTCTAGCGTGTCTTCGCTATATAGAGTCCAAAGATCGGTTGAAGGGCTATACATCCATAATGAGCAGCCGTAGTTATCCCTAAATGTCCAAAAGTTCCCTTGTTTATCTGTCCACGCAGCGCGATTTTCGAAAACATCGCCTGGCTCTAAAATAGAATTAGTGACACATATTGGGTAATGAACACCGCCGCTAAAAGTAACGCTATCGCCACTTATCCATGCCCAATTATTTGTAACCGGATTATATCGCCATAAATCATTGTACTCAGAGGACGAGCCTTGACCACCCAAAAGCCAAAAGTTTCCCGTACTATCCTTCCATCGAGAATAGACCCAACGCGCACCGGGGGTATTTAAACTATCCTCCATTTTACGCACTCCATATATTCCCGGCTGATTAAAAAACTTAGAACCCTTCATCCATGTCCAGTTATTGGTATGAATATTATAACACCATAAATCGTTATAATCATTTTCAACCGTATCGTAAATGGCGGTACCACCAAATAGCCAAAGATTCCCATTGTTATCTGTCCAAGCAGCAGATGATTCGCTTCTGCTGTCTGGATTGTTTGCAGTATCCGGAACACCCTGTATGCCGTATATGCCCAGTTGATTATAAGTGTTCGGACCTTTCATCCATGTCCATTGTTTTGAAATAACATCGTACTTCCAAAGGTCACTATACGCCCATGTTGACCCACCTCCAAACAACCAAAAATTACCATCAATGTCCACCCAAGAGCAACCACCATAAGCGCGGGCAGGTGGCATATTGGTAGCAGACGGAACACCTTGAATGCCATAATTTCCTAAATCATTTGTGGTACTATCACCATTCACCCATGTCCATTCATTTGATAAAGAGCTATATCTCCAAAGAGCTGAATAACACCCTGAATTGCCAAAACCGCCAAAGAGCCAAAAAATGCCATCATGCCCTGAAAATTCAAATGCCTCGTATACTGCGGGCGGCTCGTTGTTGGGATCAGAAACTCCCTGAACGCCAAACCTTCCTTTGCTATTTGTTGTAGAATCACCATTGACCCAAACCCATTGCCCACACTGTGAAAGGGAGACACCTTGAAAAACTAAAACAAAGAATATTGACAGAATAAAAAGCCGCAATGAATTCATATAATAGAATTACAACAGAATTATTACTGCTTGAATATACATAAAAATTAATTGGTCTTTGGCGATTGCTTAATTCCGTTCGTTTTCGTTGTTTGCTATACAATCCACACTCTACTGTTTCTAGCTATCTTTAAGTTTCTTTCTCTATAAGAAATTGATTGTGGTATTTAGCGTTGTTAAACAACAATCAACACCAATTCATGGCAAACTCGTTCGAAGTTACAGGCGGAAAAAAACTGAAAGGAGAGATTACCCCACAGGGTGCAAAAAATGAAGCGCTGCAAATTTTGTGCGCCGTGTTGCTTACACCCGAGAAGGTAACTATCAGCAATATACCCGCCATACGTGATGTGCTTGCCCTGATTGATATTTTGAAAGACCTGGGTGTTAAGGTTGAAAAGCTAAGTGAAGACACCTATACCTTTAAGGCGGATGATATAAACCTGGATTACCTGAAGAGTGATGTTTACAAAAAGAAAGGAGCATCACTTCGTGGCTCTATTATGATAATGGGGCCTTTGCTTACGCGCTTTAAAAAGGCATACATGCCTAAACCCGGAGGCGATAAAATTGGCCGCCGCAGGTTAGATACTCACTTCTTAGGTTTCGAAAAACTAGGCGCACGGTTCAATTTTGATAACCATGAAAGCTTTTATAGTGCCGAGGCAAGTAACTTGCAGGGTAACTATATTTTGCTGGATGAGCCATCGGTAACCGGTACTGCTAATATTGTTATGACGGCAGTAATGGCCAAGGGCACAACTACCATATACAATGCAGCCTGTGAACCATACCTGCAACAATTAACTGCCATGCTGATACGCATGGGTGCTAAAATTACCGGGAGCGGTTCGAATTTGCTGGTTATTGAAGGGGTAGATTATATGGGTGGAACGGAGCATCGTATGCTGCCTGATATGATTGAAATTGGCAGCTTTATTGGCCTTGCGGCCATGACGCAGAGCGAGCTTACCATTAAGAATTGCCGCATTGATATGCTTGGCAATATTTTGCCGGTATTCGATAAGCTTGGAATAGAAATGGAGTTTCGGGGAGATGATATTTATATACCGGAACGCGAGTTTTATACCATTCAAAAATTTATTGACGGCTCAATACTTACTGTGGCCGATGGCCCTTGGCCTTTGTTTACGCCCGATTTAATTTCGATTGTTTTGGTGGTGGCTACACAGGCTAAAGGTAGTGTGCTGATACACCAAAAAATGTTTGAAAGCCGCTTGTTTTTTGTAGACAAACTGATTGACATGGGAGCTCAAATTATTCTCTGCGACCCTCACCGCGCAACAGTAATCGGCCTGCAACGGGCGTTCAAGCTGCGGGGTATAACCATGAGCTCGCCTGATATACGTGCCGGGGTAGCCCTGCTTATTGCCGCTATGAGCGCCGAAGGCAAATCTATCATCAATAATATTGACCAAATTGACCGCGGCTATCAGCGCATTGATGAGCGGTTAAATGCTTTGGGTGCAGAAATTAAGAGGGTTTAGGCCTTCCTAATTCAGCCATAAGGCCCGAAATGGGCCTGCCAATTTTTCAAAGGCGGGCTTCAATTTGCCCATAAGTCAGTCATTTCATTTTGTTTTGGTCAATTTGGCGACATTTGAGCTTAGGGCAGAAAATTTGAGATATTTGCCGCGCTAAAACTGCATAATGATGGATAAGAACCACGAACAGACCGAAAAAGACAATTTAAAAGACAGGGTAGAAGACATAAAAAATACCGTATCGGAAAAGGCTGAAGAGTTTGCCAAAGATGCCAAAGGAAAGGCTGAAACCTTTGCCGGAAAGACTTTGGACGGGGTAGAAAAACTAATAAACGACGTGTTTAAGAAAAACAAACCCGAAGACGCTGAATTTGAGGAAGAAGCCATTGACCCAAAAGACGTGGCGATTGCCGATTTGAAAAAGGAAATGGATGAACTGCGCGATAAATATGTGCGTATGTATGCCGATTTTGACAACTACAAAAAGCGCACGGCCAAAGAAAGATTTGAGCTTATTCAAACAGCCAGCAAGGATTTGATTAAAGAATTGCTACCAGTGGTTGACGATTTTGAACGCGCTTTAAAAGCTTTGGAAAGCGATAATAGCGAGGCGAAAAACGGCATGCAGTTAATTTATAATAAGCTGGTGAACAACCTGGCCGCTAAAGGATTAACCGCCATGGAAACCGTAGGGAAAGATTTTGATGTTGATGTGCATGAAGCCATTACCGAAATACCGGTAACCGATCCACAACAGGCAGGTAAAGTGGTAAACGAAGTAGAAAAGGGGTATTACCTAAATGGTAAACTTATTCGTTTTGCAAAGGTGATTGTAGGTAAAAAGGCAGAGTAATCATTTTCAATAATTAAAAGCAAAATTCCCCGGCCTTTTGGCGGGGTTTAAATAGGGTGGCTAAAAAAGATTACTACGAGATTCTGGAAGTGCAGAAAACTGCCTCGAAAGAGGAGATTAAGAAGGCGTACCGTAAAGTGGCCCTCAAGCATCACCCCGACCGCAATCAGGGTGACAAGGCAAGTGAAGATAGGTTTAAGGAAGCCGCAGAGGCCTATGAAGTATTGAGCGATGAGGCTAAACGCCAACAGTACGACCAATTTGGCCATGCAGGTGTAAACGGCGGCCCGGGTGGTTTTCATAATGGAAATGTGGAAGATATCTTCCGCAATTTTGGCGATATTTTTGGAGGAGGTGGAGGAGGTGGATTTGACCCTTTTGAATCATTTTTCGGTGGCGGCGGAAGGCAGCAAGGGCGTACAAGAGGCAAGCGCGGTAGCAACCTGCGCATAAGAGTAAAACTTACTTTAAGTGAAGTGGCCAACGGAGCACATAAAAGTGTAAAGGTTAAGAAGCATGTTGAGTGCCCTACCTGCCATGGTAGCGGAGCGAAAGACGCAAGCTCGGTTACCAAGTGTACAGTATGCGGTGGTAATGGAGTGGTTAGAAAAGTAACTAATACGATTCTTGGTCAAATGCAAACCACGCAAACCTGTTACAACTGTAATGGTAGCGGCCAGCAAATAACAAAAAAGTGCATTACCTGTAATGGCCTTGGAGTGGCCTATGGAGAAGAGACTTTGAATTTTGATATACCTGCCGGTGTGCAGGATGGTATGCAACTATCTATGACCGGTAAAGGAAATGCCGGTGAACATGGTGGACCTGCCGGTGATTTAATTATACAAATTGACGTTGAGCAACATCCTGAACTCGAAATTAACGGGCAGGATATAATTCATCATTTGCACATAAGCTTTATTGATGCGGTTTTAGGAACCTCGGTTGATGTACCGACTATTGAGGGTAAAGCCAAATTTAAAATACCACCCGGCACCCAGGCCGGTAAGGTTTTCAAACTTAACGGTAAAGGGTTGCCTGCAGTTAACGCATACGGCAAAGGCGACCAGTTGATTTTGATAAATGTATACACCCCTACTGACCTAACCAGCGAGGAAAAAAAGCTGCTTGAAAAACTGCGCGAATCGCCCAATTTTAAACCTAAACCCGGTGCTAAAACCGAGAAAGGTTTTTTTGACCGAATGAAGGATTTGTTTGAGTA
>CAIOTH010000056.1 GCA_903861145.1 uncultured Bacteroidota bacterium
GAGGTCAATTTTTTTACCTCGTACGGCTATGCCATCGTAGTAGTGGATGTAAGAGGCACCGGTGCGTCGCAGGGAAAAAGACGGATGGAGTTTAGCACCGAGGAAGTTGCCGACGGCAAGGATATTGTTGACTGGATCATTACGCAACCGTGGAGCGATAAAAACGTTGGAACCACCGGTGTTTCGTATTTAGGCACCACCGCCGAAATGCTTTTGGCAAACCAACACCCCAGCGTAAAAGCTTGCATACCTCGCTCAGCGATTTTTGATTTGTATAATGATTTGGCTTTCCCGGGAGGTGTGTGTCACGGGCCGTTTATTAATATTTGGGGTTATACCACACGGGCGCTGGATGACAATAAATTTGCCCCATTTGGCAAGAGAGCCAAATTATTAGCCAGAGGGGTGCACCCGGTAAAAAGCGATAAGGGACGCGTGATATATAACCAGGTAATAGCCGAGCACAAGAAGAATTTTAACGTTAGCAAAGGCGTTGATGCCATTAATTTTAGGGATGACATGGATACCGTGGTACGCGCCTCATTGAATGATTTTAGCGTGCATACGCGCTTATCGCAAATTGAGGGTTCGCGAACACCAATTTATCGGATTGATGGTTGGTACGATGCTGCGCTTGCCAAGGGGGCCATTGATGCCTCACTGAATACCAACAATACCAAAAAAGTTTTAATAGGCCCCTGGGACCATGGCCCAAGAAATAATGTAAGCCCTTTTGCTACATCGAAAAAAGTAAATTTTAATATGTATGTTGAAATGCTGCGCTTTTTCGACCGGTACCTAAAGAATATTAAAAATGGTATTGACACCGAACCGCTTTACACCTATTTTTCCATTGGTGATGAAACTTGGAAAAACAGCGCTGTTTGGCCGCCCAAAGATGAGCATATGGTTAAAATGTATTTCTCGGCTAATAAAGATGCAGTTAGCTCTCTTTCAAAAATACAAGGCGGCAGTTTGAATTATACCGTTGATTACACCGCCAGCAGCGGGCCTACTACACGTTGGAACAGCTTAACGGATTTATACATGCATGGTCCTAGTAACTACCCGGATAGAAGGGTGGAGGATGAAAAGTTGCTGAGTTTTACTTCGGAGAAGGTTTCGGGCAATACCCTTATTGCAGGCAATCCGGTAGTGCATTTAAATTTTTCGGCTGATGCCAATGATGCTACGGTGTTTTGCTACATAGAAGACATTGCGCCGGATAGCTCGGTAACTTATGTTACTGAAGGCTCATTCAGACCCATACACAGAAAGTTAAGTGATGAGGCCTATAAAACGCCATATCCCAATCATACTTATAAAAAAGAAGATGCTGAGCCCTTAAAGAGCGGCGAGAACGTACCGCTTACTTTTGATTTGCTTCCTATATCCTATCAAATTAAAAAAGACCACCGCATCCGGGTTTCTATTGCCGGTTCGGACGTGGGGCATTTTAACCTACCAAAAGAGAAACCTGCTCATTTTCAAATAAGTACAAATGCAGAGAATGCCTCGTTTATTGAGTTGCCGGTGGTTAACGAATAGTTAAAGTGCTTTCTTGAATAATTTTATTATCCGTAGTTGCTATTTAAATCATCTTATATGCAAATGTTTTTGCTAATTTTGGTGTAATGGCGTCTAACTCCGAAATCAATATCCCGAGCCCCATTGGCTCAATTAACCTGACAACTGACCAGGTATTTTCCTTCTCGGCCGATGGACGTGGCGGTGTTGTAATCACTTTGAAAGAAATGGTAGCCAACGCCCGAATGGAAATTATTTCGGGTTATCCTTACAAGGCATTTAGTGACTGGTTCGAGGCAAATAACGTAAGTAGCGCGAGCGAATAGGCCCGCTCTTTACTCCGCAGCAACCGCTTTAATTTTAGTAAACTCCTCGAGGTTCTTTAGCTTCTCTTCTGCTTCCTTCATGCTTTTAATTCCTTCGAAATTAAGGACCAAAAACTTTTCGGTTTCGCGCAGGTAAATGCCTTGTTTATGCTTTTGTACGTAATCCAATATTTTACTGAAGACGTTAGAGGCGTAAAAGCTGGACTCTTTATTTTGAATAAAGTAGCAGCGCAGATGACGCCCTTTTAAAAGTATTTGCTCCATGCCCAACTTGGTGGCAATCCATTTTAAACGCATAGCATCAAATAATTCGAAGACTTGCTTTGGTACCGGGCCGAAACGATCATGCAATTGATCTTCAAATTTCTTCAGCGACGCCTCATCTTTTAATTCGTTGAGGTCGCGGTAAAGAATCATTCTTTCGGTGCTATTCGAAACATAGTCCGATGGAATGAGCATTTCCAAATCGGTTTCGATGGCGCAATCGCGCACGTAATCCTGCACCCGTTCTGTTTCTTCCTGGTATAGTTCTTTAAAGTCGGTTGTCTTTAATTCACGAATGGCTTCATCCAATATTTTATGATATACATCGTAGCCAATTTCGGCAATAAAACCGCTTTGCTCGGCGCCCAATAAATTACCGGCACCGCGTATATCCATATCGCGCATGGCAATGTTGAAGCCGCTACCGAGGTCGCTAAATTCTTCAATCGTTTTTAACCGCGCTTTGGCTTCGCTGGTAAGTGTGCTGGCCGGTGGAGCGAACAAATAACAGAACGCATGCTTGTTACTACGGCCTACGCGACCGCGTAACTGGTGTAAATCGCTGAGGCCAAAATTTTGCGCGTTGTTGATAATGATAGTATTGGCGTTAGGAATGTCTATACCACTTTCAATAATGTTAGTGCATAACAGAACATCATACTCGCGGTTAATGAATTTTAGAATTACCTCTTCCAGGTGATCGCCCTCCATTTGTCCGTGTGCTATGCCAATATCTACTGTGGGCACCAATTTTTGCAGCATCTCTTTAACCTCTGCAATATCTTTTACCCGATTGTGAACGAAGAAAACCTGCCCGCCGCGATACACCTCGTATTCAATAGCCTCTTTAATAATATCAGGGTCGAGCGGGTGAACGGAAGTGTTGATGGGTTGCCTGTTAGGCGGAGCGGTGTTGATGATTGAAAGATCGCGTGCGCCCATCATACTAAACTGTAGGGTGCGCGGTATAGGGGTTGCCGTTAAGGTAAGCGAGTCAATATTTTCACGCATTGTTTTTAAGGTCTCCTTCACCCCTACCCCAAACTTTTGCTCTTCGTCAATTACCATTAACCCAAGGTCTTTAAACTTTACTTTTTTGCCCACGAGGCCATGCGTGCCAATGATGATATTTATTTTGCCATCGGCCAGCCGCTTTAAAATTTCGGTTTTCTCTTTAGCCGTTCTAAAACGATTGATGTAATCTATTTCGACCGGAAAATCGCTGAGGCGCTCTTTAAATGATTTGTAATGCTGCAATGCAAGAATGGTAGTGGGCACCAACACGGCAACTTGTTTACCATCGCAGGCGGCCTTGAATGCTGCGCGGATTGCAACCTCCGTTTTTCCGAAACCTACATCCCCACACACTAATCTATCCATGGGCGATAGGGCCTCCATATCGCGTTTGGCATCTTCGGTGGCTTTGGCCTGGTCTGGTGTGTCTTCGTAAATGAAAGAGGCTTCTAATTCAGCCTGTAAGTAAGAATCTTTAGAGAACTGAAAGCCGCGCGATGCTTTGCGCTTGGCGTATAGCTGAATCAAATCAAAAGCAATCTCCTTTATTTTTTTCTTGGTCTTCTTTTTGAGGTTGCCCCAGGTATCGCTGCCCAGTTTGTTTACGCGCGGGCCTTCACCCTCTTTGCCAACATACTTCGATATTTTGTGGAGCGATTGTATGCCCACATACAAAATATCGTTACCGGCGTAAATCAAACGCACGGCTTCCTGCAATTGTCCGCCCACTTCAATTTTTTCGAGGCCGGAGTAAACGCCTACACCGTGATCGATGTGGGTTACATAATCGCCGGGTTTTAATTCGCGTAGGGTTTTTATCAGCAGGGCTTTATCGCGCGAAAAGCCCTGGCGCAGATTGTACTTGTGGTAGCGGTTAAAAATCTGGTGGTCGGTGTAGCAGGCCACTTTTAAATCGTCATCAATAAAGCCCTGGTGCAAACCAATATTGATGGGAGTCCAGCTAACCTTAGCTTTCAGGTCGGCGAAGATGGCGTAGAAACGCTCTACCTGTTTTAGGTTTTCGGCAAAAACAAGGTTGGTGTATTGTTTCTCGTTATTTTGAGCGAGATCTTTAATCAGCAGGTCGAAATTTTTGTTGAAGGAGGGTTGGGGGCGCGAGTGAAACTCTATTTTGCGTTCAGCCTTAAAGAAGCTTTGCTTGCCAAACTCAATCACTTTAAACTTACCGATGCCTTTTATAAAATCGGCAGAGGAAAGAAATACCTCTTCGGGTGCGCCTTCGAGCAAGGGATGATTAGGATGTTCCAGTTTATTTTTTCGGATATCCGGTTGTGCCTTGATGGCTTTCTCCATAGCCATGTTCAAAATGTCCATTAAGGTAGCGGCATCTTTTATCCAGATGATAGTGTTGGGTGGAAAGACCTCTAATACCGAAGCTTTCTTTTCGTTACCAAAGTGTGTTTGAATGTTGGGCACGATGGTAACGCTGGCAATCTTTTTTACGGAGAGCTGAGTAAGCGGGTCGAAGGTTCTAATTGATTCTATTTCTTCGCCAAATAACTCAACGCGGTAAGGGTACTCGTTGCCGTAACTGAAAATATCGATAATGTCTCCACGAATGGAGAACTGGCCCGGCTCGTACACAAAATCAACCCGTTCAAATTCGAACTCAACCAGGAGGTCAATCATAAAATCGATATCCAGCTTTTCGTTTACCTTCATGCGTAAGGTTTGCTGCTGCAGCTCTTCTGCCTTTACCACTTTTTCGAGCATGGCCTCGGGATAGCTTACTGCAATCTCGCCACGTGAGGTGGAGTTGCTTAACCGGTTCACCGTTTCAGTACGCAGTAAAACGTTGTTGTTGTTTAGCTCCGAAAAATCCTGTGGGCGTTTAAAAGAATCGGGGAAGAAAAAGATGTCTTTATTCTCAAGAATATTTTTGAGGTTGTTTTGAAAATAGGCAGACTCTTCTTTATCGCCGAGGATAAAAAAGTGGTTGTATTCAGTACTCTTAAATGTTGCAGCAGCCACAAATGCATCCTGCGAGCCAATAAGGCCTTTTAAATGCACTTCGCCAAAATCTTCGGTACCGGTTAATAGTTCTTTTAATTGACGTAGCTGATTGCTCTCGACGTACCGCTGTAATAATTCATTCAAATTCATAAATCTCTGCCCTTTCTTTCAATTCGGTTAAAAACAGTTATCCCCGCACGGCGTAACCGGCGGGGTAAATTGTTGTGCAAATATAACGGATTGGCCCGTCAAAAGTTCGACCCTTAATATTTATACCAATAATACATCCTCTTCAACCACTCGTTATTAATGGCAATAAGGCCGTTTTCGCTTTGCCACCATTTTAGTTCGTTGAATTGGGAGTTGGGTGCGCCGCGTACGATTACTTCGATGTTTTGTTTGTTTAGCTTGGTTTTAAAAACTTCCTGCACGCGGCGGGTGTGGAGTTTGCTGCTGACAATCATTATTTTTTTGATGGCGTGCTCGTGGCAGTAGTCGGCAATTACTAATGACTCTTCTTTGGTGCTGGTACCGGTTCTTAACTCAACAATACATGAATCGGGAATGCCCTGGCGGCGGAGGTTAGCGGCGGTCATGTCGGATTCGAGCGTGTCGATGTTGAATACCTTTAGCTCAATTACCGGATTGCCACCGGTGCAAATAATTTTATTTACGTAACCGGCTTTCATAATCTTTACGGCCTCGTTACCGCGGTCGAAACCGCCACCGGAGAGGACAACCAGGGCATCGGCTTTTTGAAGCGGGTCTTCAACAATTAAACGGGTGGCAAACCAGCGCAATTCAGGTTCGCGGAAAGTATATAGCAGCGCCAGAAATAAAACGAGCGAGAAAAAAATAATTAAGAACTTACGCATGTTAGGGTTTGTTATTTACCCTGCACTCGGCCGTTCAACCAGTTAATCAGGTAATCGAACATAGCAGTTCGTTCAGCCAAAGGTTCGTTGTGTAATTCGTGATAGTAGCCGTCCCACAGTTTTAGGGTTACCAGTTCTTTAGGAGCCTTTGCCGCAAACTCTTTAGTGCCTTCAGGCGAGGTAAGCCTATCGGCGGTGCCGTGCATTAATAATAAAGGTGTTTTCAATTCGGCGGCATGTTCGAGCGCCCAATGGCCGGCATTGAAAAAGCCGAAGAACATACCGGCCGTTATTTTGCCGTGGTTGTATGGGTCGGCGTTGTACTTTTTTACTTCTTCTTTATCGCGTGAGATGCCTTCGCTATCTAAGTCCGCTTTTTCGGTAAAGGCGGGGTAGATGTTAATCATCAGTTTGGCCAGCATAACTTTTATAGCAGGCGGCTCGAAAGCCAATTTTAAAAGAGGGCCGGTTGCAATAGCACCGGTTATTGATGGATTGCGTTTTAATAAATAGTTTAGCACCTTGCCGCCACCCATGCTGTGGCCCCATAAAAATTTTGGCACGCCGGGAAAACGGGTTTCGGCTTCGGCCAACACAACTTTTATTGAATCGAGCATGGCATCGTAACTTGGGGCATGGCCGCGTTTGCCTTCGGTTTTGCCGTGGCCGAATTGGTCGTAGGTTAATGTATTATAACCGGCTGCAGCAAGGCGTTCGGCGGCATCGGTGTAGCGGGTGCTGTGCTCGTTAAAGCCATGCACAATGCAAACAACGCCTTTGGGTTGTGGCACGCTCCAGCCCTGGGCAAAAATTTTCAGTCCTTCCTGTGTCCAGCTCCATTCAAAGTGATTCGCCATATTGGTTGATTAAATTTTAAAATAATTATGCCACAAAGGCACTAAGGACACTAAGAAATGCAAATTATTACAATTATTTAAAGCCCTGAACCGAAACTATAAAAATTTGATGATTCATGGTTTCAAAATATATCTTTGGTGCGCCTGATAACCATTTTGCGGGCAGTTGAAATTACCCAAATACCTTAAACATGAAAAAGATGTTACTGATAGCCGGAATGCTTGTTTTGGCCGCGGTTGCCTATGTGGGCGGCATGATATTGTTTGCCGTTATTACACAATACAACCCCAAGCCGGTTGAGGATGTTGCGCTGGTTGAGGCTAAGACACCTATGCAGGGAACTAAAGTGTTGAGCGACTCTACTTTTACTTTTTTGATATGGAACTTGGGATATGGTGGCTTAGGTGAGGAGGTAGATTTTTTTTACGACGGGGGTAAAATGGTTACATCGCCGAAAGAGCATGTTGAGAAGAATAATAAAGGTATGGTTGAATTATTGAAAGCCAATAAGGATGCCGATTTTATTATGTTACAGGAGGCAGACCGCCATGGTAAGCGCAGCTGGAATATTGACCAGGCTGAAGAGTTTGCAACCGCATTGCCCGATCATAATTATGCTTTTACACCCAACTACGATATAAAATATTTGCCCTTTCCGTACCTGGACCCAATGGGTACTATTTATGGTGGATTGCTGACGATGTCGAAGCATACACCGGTTGAGATACAAAGAATAGCGTTGCCTAACATCAGTGATTTTCCGCGAAAGTTGTTTTATTTGAAGAGGTGCTTATTGCTACAACGTTACAAGCTGGCTAATGGTAAGGATTTGGTGATTATTAATACGCACTTTGAGGCTTATGATGCGGGTGGATTGGTGAAAAAAGAACAGCGCGCTGTTACGAAAAAAATACTGGAAGCCGAATATGCCAAAGGCAATTATGTAGTACTGGGTGGTGATTGGAATATTGCCCCGCCCGATTTTAACGTGCACACCTGGGAGCATAAAAAGCTGACGGATGAGTTATACCTGATGAACAATGATTCGGTTTTTGTGCAGGGGTGGCATTATGTGTATGACCGGACGACGGCGACGAACCGGAAGAATGAAACTTCGTACAAAGAAGGGGGGACTTACAAAACGATTATAGATTATTTCTACCTATCGCCGAATATTGAGGTTGACTCTATACATGGTATTGATAAGCACTTTGCGTATTCGGACCATAACCCGGTTAGGATGACGATAAAGTTGAAGTAGATTTCAATTTACCGCAAAGAGCGCGGAGAGCGCAAAGATTAATATAAGAGAACGCCTTATTTATTTTCGAACCTCTTTTCCAACTCATCGTTATTGATGGTTATGAAGGTGAAACGGCCGTTGGGGGCGGTGTAGGGGTTTTGGCAGGCGAAGAGTTCGTCGATCAGGGTTTTCATTTCTTCAACCGATAACACTTTACCGGCTTTTATGGCTGAGCTGTGTGCTAATGACTTGGCAAGGCTTTCGCGTTTTGATAGGCGGGTTACTGATGAGTTCATTTTGTATTGCTCAATCAGCTCTTCAATCATCTTTTTTTCATCGCCTTGCAAAACATCGGCAGGGAAACCGTGGATGACGAAGCTGTTTTTGCCAAACTCCTGGATATCGAAGCCGAGGTTGTTTATTTCGGGGAGGATTTCGTTTAAAATTTGGGTGTCGGCTGCGTTCAATTCAAAACTTTGAGGGAAAAGTTGGCGTTGGCTTTCGTTGCGGTTTTTTTCTATTAGCCTGAGGTAGCGTTCGAACATGACGCGTTCGTGCGCAGCTTGCTGATCGATTAATATAAAACCGCTTTTAATTTGCGAAACGATGTAGCGGCGTTGTATTTGGTGCGGAGGAACGGCCTCTTTGATTAATTCAATCTCCTGGTGTTCTTCGTGGCCTTCGGTTTTATGTTCGGTGGTATTGCTTTCTTCTTCGTGCTTAACGGTTAGCTGTTTGCTGCCAACTGTATCGAAAGCAGAGGGCCAGTTTTTCTGGTTATTTTCTTCGCGTTGGCTTAGGGGTTGAAAGTTTGAAGGGGGTGCAAATTTTTTGGCCTCTTTATGCTGCACGGCGTGCTGTGTTATCTCTAACCAAGTACGGGGTTGCTGGTCGAAGGCGCCGCCTTGAGTTAGGTGGGCTTCCTGGTTAAAATCGAGGGTTGGTGAAACGCTGTAGGCACCTAAGGAATGCTTTACGCCTAAATTGACAAAGGTGTAAACCAGTCGTTCGTCTTCAAACTTAATTTCGTGTTTGGCGGGGTGAACGTTGATGTCGATTTTAGTTGGGTCGATATCCAAAAACAAAACAAAAAACGGGTATTGGTCTTTGGGCATCATCTGCTCAAAAGCCATAGAAACGGCATGGTTGAGGTATGGCGATTTAATGAAGCGGTTATTGACGAAAATAAACTGCTCGCCACGGGTCTTTTTCGAAAATTCGGGTTTACCTACAAAACCGTAAACGTGCAAGGCATAGCTCTTTTCTTCAACCGGAACAATTTTTTCGGCATAGCTATCGCCGAAAATGGCAACTACACGTTGCTTTAAGTTGCCGGGCTTTAAATGATACATTTCGTAATCATTATTGTAAAGCTGAAAGCCGGTTTTGGGATGAGCGAGGGCAATGCGTTGAAATTCGTCGATGATATTCTTCAGCTCAACCGTGTCACTCTTTAAAAAATTGCGACGGGCGGGTACATTGTAAAACAAGTTTTTGATGGCGATGGAAGTGCCATCGGGTGTTTGGCAGGGTTCCTGTTTGATGACCTTCATGCCTTCAATTTCGATGCAAGTGCCAAGTTGCTCGCCTATTTGCCGGGTTTTTAATTCTACTTGTGCAATTGCAGCAATAGAGGCCAAGGCTTCGCCGCGGAAACCCATA
>CAIOTH010000057.1 GCA_903861145.1 uncultured Bacteroidota bacterium
CGCCCCTTTCCCGATATGATTTATAAAGCAATGGCCGACTTGAATATTAAAACCGCCGATGAAGTTGCCAAAGTGGGTGATACGGCTTCCGATTTACAGGAGGGTACATCAGCCGGTTGCAAATATGTTATAGGCATTACCACCGGTGCCTTTACCCGCGAAGCCCTTGAACCCGAGCAGCACACGCATCTGATAGACGATTTGTTGGAAGTAGTAGATATAGTAACATCCGAAAACTAATTCATGACCCTTACCGTTCCGGCATTTCAAAAAAAACTGGCCAATGCACCTTCATTCGTAGTGCCTGTTTTCGCAGCTATTGTAGCGTTTCTTACATATAGCTGCATGTATGCTTTTCGTAAGCCTTTTACCTCGGCGACGTTTGCAGGTATTACGGCTTTCGGTATTAGTTATAAAATATTGTTGGTGGTGGCCCAGCTAATTGGGTATACCCTTAGCAAGTTTTTAGGTATTAAGCTTATTGCCGAAATGAAAACGCATCGCCGTGCCATTTCAATAATAGGCCTTATTGTTTTTTCGTGGGTGGCACTTTTGTTTTTTGGATTTGTACCTGCACCGTATAACATCATTTTTCTTTTCCTCAATGGCTTACCCTTGGGTTTAATATGGGGCCTTGTATTTAGTTATTTAGAAGGACGAAAAGCCACGGAGTTTATGGGCGCGGTGCTTACCGTAAGCTTTATCTTTTCCTCAGGCATGGTTAAAAGCGTGGGTAAATGGTTGGTAGTTGATATACACCTTAGCGAATTCTGGATGCCGTTTTTCACCGGTCTTATTTTTATTTTGCCAATTATACTCTTTGTGTTTTTGTTAGAACAAATTCCACCGCCAACGCGGGAAGATATTGAACTTAGAACCGAGCGACTACCCATGACCGCCCAGCAACGCAAAGATTTTGTAACGAGTTTTCTACCGGGTATAATTCTACTCGTTATTACTTACATCGGCCTCTCCATCATTCGCGATTTCCGCGATAGTTTTGCTGCCGATATATGGAAGGAAGCCGGCTTCGAAAAATCGCCCTCCATATTTACTACTACCGAAATCCCAACCTCCATTATTGTTTTGGTAATGATGAGTTTTCTGATTCTGGTAAAAGATAATTTTAAAGCCCTCGTCATTAATCATATAATGGTGGTTGCCGGTTTTGGCATTGCTATACTCAGCACCTTTTTATATAGCGCCGGTATGATAACAGCTGTGCCATGGATGATTTTTAATGGCCTTGGTTTATACATGGGCTACGTTCCTTTTAACTGTATGATGTTTGAGCGCATGATAGCTTCATTTAAACGCCCTGCTAACGTAGGTTTTCTAATGTATATTGCCGATTCATTCGGTTACCTGGGCAGCATTGGGGTATTATTTTATAAGGAGTTTGGCCAGCACAATATTTCATGGATTCGGTTTTTTAGTTTGATGATTTACCTGGTTTGTGCAACCGGGATCGTATTTACAATTTTCAGCCAGTTATATTTTAATAGAAAAAAGCATTTAACCAGTTAATAACAATGAGCAAAAGTGCCATAGTAATTGGTGCCGGCATCGTAGGTTTAGCAACCGCCCGCGCACTGTCTGAAAAAGAATATTCCGTAACTGTCTTTGAACGCAACGAAAAAGCTGTTGGCGCTTCCATTCGCAATTTTGGTATGGTATGGCCTATCGGTCAGCCGCTGGGAAAACTATACGAACGTGCCATGCGTTCACGCGCAATTTGGAAACAAAGTGCTGAAGAAGGAAACATTTGGTTTGATGAAGCCGGTTCACTACTCAACGTATATCACGATGATGAACTAGCAGTTATTGAAGAGTTTGTCGCCATTAATCAGGGCCATCGCGAATGCGCTATTCTAACCAAAACACAAACTACCGAAAAGTCACCTGCAACAAACCCTAAAGGGCTTAAAGCCTCATTATGGAGCCCTACCGAACTTATTGTCGACCCTCGCGAAGCCATCGAAAAACTACCGGCTTATCTCACTTCAAAATATGGCATTCAGTTCCATTTCAACAAAGCCATTAGCCGGATTGAAAGCCTAAAGGCTTATTCGGGTAGAGAAGTGTACGAAGCAGATTTGATTGTTGTATGCAGCGGCGCCGATTTCGAAACTTTATATCCCGAAGTATTTTCCGCCAGTGGCATTACCAAATGTAAATTGCAAATGCTGCGCACCATCGCGCAAGATGATGATTGGAAAATTGGCCCCGCATTAAGTGGTGGCTTAACACTCACTCATTACGGTGCATTTGATGCTTGTTCATCGCTGGCGGCTTTAAAAGCGCGCGTAGAAAAAGAAATGCCCGAATACGTTAAATGGGGCATACATGTAATGATTTCACAAAATGGTTTAACCGAAATTACCATTGGCGATTCACACGAATACGGTTTAGTCCACGACCCTTTCGACCGCGACGAAATAAACCAGTTAATTATGTATTACCTGCACAAGTTTACCCAAATTCAAAATCTCGAAATTGGCCAAACCTGGAATGGTATTTACCCAAAACTTAAAGGCAAAACCGAATTTGTAACTTCGCCCGAAGGTGGTGTAACCATCATAAACGGCCTAAGTGGTGCAGGTATGACCCTTAGTTTTGGTTTGGCAGAAGAAGTTGTTGCGGGGCTTTAGTATTTGTATTAAAATAGATAGATGTCATTGCGAAGCCTTTCCCTTAATAATCAATTAGAGTAAAGGCTGTGGCAATCTTCAGTTTTGTCTTTCAATGAACTAGTCGCGATTATTGCCAAATCATTGACAGCTGTTGTAGAGAAAAAGATTATTTAAAATTGATTTATAAATATGAAACACATTAACCGCCTGCCTTTCCTGCTAATTGTCTTCTCAGCGCTTGCTTTCACCTCCTGCAACAACCACGCACCCGGCAAACGTCCCAAACTTGTGGTTGGCATAGTAGTCGACCAAATGCGTTGGGATTACCTGTATCGCTTTAATTCTAAATACACGCACACAGGCTTTAAACGGCTGCTGCGTGAAGGTTACGATTGCGAGAACGTGCACATCAACTATTTCCCTTCATATACCGGCCCCGGCCACGCCTGTGTTTATACCGGCTCCGTGCCTTCAATACACGGTATTGCGGGCAACGCCTGGTACGACCGCGACTTGAGTAAAAGAATTAATTGCGTTGATGATACATCGGCACGTCTGGTAGGCCTTGGCACCATGGAAGGTCACGTTTCGCCCCGCAACCTGCTTTCAACCACTATTACCGACGAGCTAAGATTGGCAACTAACTTCAAAAGCAAAGTAGTATCAGTAGCACTTAAAGACCGTAGCGCCGTGCTTCCCGGTGGTCATCATCCTAACGGTGCCTATTTTGTTGACGGCAACACCGGCAACTTTATTACCACATCATATTACATGAAGGAAGTGCCAACCTGGGTAAACAATTTTAACAACAAAAACCTTACCCGCAAATATCTCGACCAGGACTGGACCACTTTATTGCCCATTGAACAATATACCGAGAGTACCAAAGACAACGAACCCTTTGAGCGTAGCTATGCCGGCGAACCATCACCAACTTTCCCGCATCATTTAGGTAAAATTTCGAGAGGCCATCCTGATGTTATTTCATATACACCTTTCGGTAACACCCTAACATTGGATTTTGCAAAGGCAGCTATTGAAGGCGAACATTTGGGAACCGGTGCCAGTACCGACTTTTTAGCAATTAGTTTATCCTCTACCGATTTAGTGGGTCACCAGTTTGGCCCTAATAGCATCGAAGCTGAAGACTGTTTCCTGCGTTTAGATCAGGAACTAGGTAAATTCTTTTCTTACCTGGATGAAACTGTTGGTAAAGGCAATTACGTTGTTTTCCTAACTGCCGATCACGGCGTGGCCCATTCATCAGATTATATGTTGGAAAATGGAATACAGGCGGGAGTTTATAAAGTTGATTCGGTGATACAATCGCTCAACGTTTATCTGGGTGACAAATTCGGCCAAGGTGAATGGATTCGCAAACCCGAAAACATGCAACTTTATCTTAACCGCGAATTGATGGCTGAAAAGAAAGTAACAGAAGATGAGCTTTTTAGCATAGTGCGTCCCTACCTTATAAACAGCAAAGGCATAGTTGATGTAATTGATTTAAAAAACCTGGCAACTACACAGGTGCAGGCCGATATCAAGATGAGAATAGCTAACGGCTATAACCTCAAACGCTCAGGCGATTTTCAGATTTTATATGAACCTGGCTGGATAGAGAATTATACTCAGGGAGCAACACACGGCACGCCTTACGCTTATGATACCCATATACCATTGCTGTGGATGGGCTGGAAAATAAAACACGGCCACGATAACAACGCTGCATTTATGACAGACATTGCGCCGACGGTTGCTGCTTTACTTCATATTCAGGAGCCGAGTGGTTCAATTGGTAAGCCGATTGTAACAGTGTTGCCCAGGTAAGCGTAATTGAAATTATATATTAATATTGTGCTTCAATTTAATTGCGTTGAGGGTTGGTTCCTCATTGCATAGCCTAAACCTATAATTATGAAGCCAGCTTCTATGTGCAAGTATTTTATAATAGCCGGTATTTTGCTATCCTCTATCCACGCCGGGGCTGATAAAATTTATAAAACCTACGAGGATTATGTTAATGGCAAACCAATGCTCGAGGGCGCAATTGAGGCAAATAAGGCGGCTATTAATGTGTACTATTTTATTGTAAAAGTAACTAAGGATGATGGCCAGGTAGAAAAAATAAATATTAAGGATATATGGGGTTTTGAGCGGATAGACGCGAATGATATCACCGGCGATTCTGTACTTATGTATAGAACTATTCATGATAAACTTTACCGGTGTTTATGCCGTGGCAAATATTACTGCTGGGTATCGGCTAAGTATGATATTATCACCTATCCGCGACACGATGAAATATATTCTTTAATGCCGGTATATACAGGTACATACAATACCGCTACTAATTCCAATGGCAGCATGTCCAACAGAGATATGGCAAACTATGATGCCAACTTAATGACTTGTTTTTATTCTACCGGCATAGGATCAGATTGCACAAAGCTTGAATCGGGTAGAGATTTTTTGGCGCTCATTACGGAAGACGAAAAAAAGGCAGTGTTGGCAAAAATGAAAGAAACGCATATTGCGGCAACATGTCCTTACGTGGTTATGCAGGTTTATAATCAATTGTTCCCCATCGCGGTTATTAAATCAATCCAACAACATTAAGATAGAAACTGTAATTACTATTTGATTATTTAAGCAATGCTTAAATAGAAATAAAAAAGGCAACCCATTTGGGTTGCCTTTTTAGGTTTATTATTTACTCAAAATTAATAATCTAATTTTTCAAGTCGCTTGGTAATTTCCTTTTTCTTTCTGTTGTATTCCATAATTCCTAAATAACCCCATTTTCCGGGGAAAATAGCATGAATGGTAGGATCGTCTTTTAGTTCAATCGGGCTTTGA
>CAIOTH010000058.1 GCA_903861145.1 uncultured Bacteroidota bacterium
CGTGCCTTTAATATAGTACGTGCCCGCTGTGGCAGTCGTTGGGGTGCTGTATGAAGTGGTAGCACCGGCATCTGTCCAGTAAGTATAGGTAAGGCCTGCCGTTGAGCCGCTCGTTACTGCTGCTGCCGTGATGTCAACCGTGGATGGAGAGCACGCTGCCGGGTTTGTTATCGTTACCGTTGGGGTTGGGTTTACTGTTACGGTTACCGCATGTATAGCATAACAGCCCGTGCCGGCTACGGTGCCTTTAATATAATAGGTGCCCGCTGTCGCTGCTGTTGGGGTGCTGTATGAAGTGGTCGCTCCGGCATTTGTCCAGTAAGTATAGGTAAGCCCTGCCGTTGATCCATTGGTTACTGCCGCTGCCGTGATGTCAACCGTCGATGGAGAGCATACTGCTGAAGGGTTCGTTATCGTTACCGTTGGGGTTGGGTTTACTGTTATAGCCACATTAGCTGTACTCGAGCATTTACCTTGGCTAATTGTCCAGGTAAGTGTATTAACACCGGTTGACAAACCAGAAACAGTGGCGTTATAAGTAGTTGCATTAGGCGTATAGGTCAACCCTGACGTTGGTGTCCAGGTACCGGTAGCTCCAGCCACAACCGTTGAGGGGTTCGTTCCGGCCAAAGTGACTGTAGAACCGCTACAAACTGTTTGAGGAGAACCAGCGCTTATAGTACCCCATGTATCAGTAAATTCAACCGCTCCAATGTTGGGTGCGGGATTTGTTGTTTGAGACCTTACGGCAGCAGCATAATCAACAGCAATACCAGTCGAGGATGGAGGGTAAGTGCCGGTGGTTATCGGTGTTCCTGAAAGGTACCATGGACAGTTACCTGTGCTTGCCGGAGTTAAATCTGAAATAGGTGGATTACTTTGGGCATAAAACACCTGATCCGCCAGGGAGTTTGCATCACCAGCAGGCGCCGTTGATGCCCACGTAGCAAGCGATGTAGTAGCCGCATTAACGCCTTTTACCCCAATAAAATTATAGCTGTTACCTGATGAATAAAGGTTATTGTAATTAGAAGTAAAAGCGGTTGGTACAGTTCCACCACTCATTATAGTCATGGCATAGTTGCCACCACCACCAGTATTGGTTCTTAAGTTGTATAACAGGTTATTTTCAACTGTAAATGCGCTTGAACCCGATGACTTGCTCATATCCCATGCCGATGATATACCGGTTGAAGTACTGGTGCTTCCGCCTATGAATACAGAGTTGAAATAGTGCGAATTCCCCTTTGTGGTCATATCGCTGATACCATACATTCGCACATTGTTAGTTTGAGCGGTTCCGCCCCGTGAGTTTGTAAGAATAACCTGGTTGTTATACACCTGGCAACTTCCGGCAAACAAACGAATACCCCCTATACCCGGAAGAGATGAAGATGTAGTGGAATTATTTTCGAGGTCATATATTTTATTACCATAAATATTACATCCCGTAACCGCTGCATCGGTTCCTATTCCTATTACAGCCGGGTAATAGGTACTTGATTGGGCTGCTGTGCTGGCAAGAGTATAAATGGTATTATTAGCTATGGTTAGTCCGCTTGCGGCATACCCATGGTAAATACCGGCAACAGCTGCATTCGAATTGGCTCCGGCTGAAGATGAAGTTGAACTGATATCGAGTGAATAATAAGAGGGTGAAGAAAGCCCACTTATTGTATTATTAGTAATTGTGCTGTTATTTCCCTGCGCCAAACTAGCTATCCCAACACAAACAGAATAAGTACCTGCGCCTGCAGCCGAGGTCGTACCATTTGCCTGTAGGTTACTGATCGTATTATAGTTGATATTCACAACTCCCGGGGTTGCTCCCGCCTCTGTGGCAATAATACCTTGTACTACATAATAACCCTGAGCACCTGCTGTACTTGTGCCGCCTCCAATCAGGTTAGAAATTGTGTTACCATTACCTGAACCCGATGCACCAATATTGGTGTATCCGTTATCAAGTTCTATCCCTCTTAAAAAAGTACTCTTATTACCATTGCTTGCTGTTAATGTAATATTCTGAATCGTATTGCCGGTCATTGTGGTAGTTGCCGTTCCGGAAACATTGTACAAAATACCTGCGAAAAACAATGGAGTAGAAACAGATCCTGAACCGCTGTTTATCCAGGCGCCACCGGAGCCGTTACCCCCTATTGTGTTGCCCGCAATCGTGTGCCCGGTACCCGACGATGGACCAGTCGCCATATCAATCGCTACTTGGGATGTAGTTGCCGTTCCGGTATAATAGAAAGAATTATTACTGATTGTACAAGCAGTAGTTGGCCCGTTTATATAAATTCCATTATCGGTGAAATTATAAATATTGTTTCCGGTAATGGTTATTGTGGCACCGGCAGTATTCGTTACATCCACCCCATCATAAGCTGTATACCCTGATGATATATTGTAATCATGTATGTTGTTGTTCAGAATACTTATAGTTGCCGGATTGGTGGAACCTCTTACCCATATTACGGGCTCCGCATAGTAACTATCACTATACCCGAGAATGTTGCAATTATTTACAATATCGCCGGTACAGCCTTCGTAATACTCCAAAGGTATATCGGCATCATAAGCCGTACTTAAAGTAAGGTTATGGCTGCTACCAGATCCTCCATTAATTATAATATTGCTTGAGTTATATAAGTAAATAAGGCTATAAACCTCATCAGTTGAATAAATAGTTGCCGTTGTAGCAGGTTGAATAGTTAGGGTATTAGTAGTACTTGAGCCCGTCAATGCATTTATCTGGATAGGGAATGATTCTGAGCCACTGGAGTTGGCGTCGGTATAAGTTGTATTGGTAAGGCTAAATATAGTCGGACCACACAAGCCATAAGTGTTTGCATAATTAACGGCCGCGGTAAGCGTGGTAAAATTACCGCCTGCACCTACTGTATATGTGCCTCCTAAACCAACACCAGAATTATAAACCGCCGAAGCATAACTCCAGCATGAAGGGCTGGTGGTATGCGAGGCAATATAATACGTACCAGCACTTGGTGGAGTATAAGGACTGGTTGCTGGCGAAGCGGTGCTTGTGCCCGCTGCATTAGTTCCCTCCCAATACCAGGTTTCGCCACTCGGTGCATTACCATTTTCAGTCATTGACGGTGTTTGCAAATAACAACCGGAACTTACGTTAGGCGTAGCCGGAGGTGGGTTGGCAACAGTAATTGTAGTTGTACCTGAAGTTGATGAACTACACCCCTGGCTGCTGATAACACAATAGTAAGTACTGGTACTAGTCATAGGCCCGGCACTTTGATACGAAATAACCACCTGGCCACTTGCCCCACTGCCGCCAGCTTCGCTGGTGAGATATGAATTGCCACCGCTGCCACCGCCGCCGGGTGCAGTTCCTACTCCACCTTGAGCACTTTGGCTAATATTGCTTGCACTTCCTCCTGCACCTCCATTATAAGGGGCTGCATTGGGACTGCCTACGCCACCAGCCCCGCCCGTATGAGTAATTGCGTTTCCACCAACTGCTGCGTTACTTGCACCGCCGCCGCCGCCGCCTGCGTCACTAGCTCCTGAAGTTCCGGCTGCACCGTTACCACCGGCATATAAATATCCGGTTCCCGAAGCACCGCCGCTACCGGCACTGCCGCTTGCGTTGGAACCGGCACCGTTACCCAATCCCCCACCGGCTGCAGTGCAACTTCCGCCTGCCCCGGTAACGGATGTAGTACCACCGGCAGTTCCATTATTAGCTCCGGCACCGCCGCCTGTACCTCCCGTACCAATTGCGATGGTATAACTTTGACCCGCACTAACAGGTATAACAGCCTGCGAATAAGCGCCGCCGCCGCCGCCGCCGCCGCCTGAACCGCTGCTGCTGCTTGTTGATCCGCCGCCGCCGCCGCCGGCACCCCAACAACTAACAGTGATAGACGTTACCCCTGTGGGCACAACAAACGTACCATTAGACGAATAAGTTGTACTAGTAGTAACTAATGATCCGGGTTGATATGTACTTGTTGTAACACCCGTGCTCGTACCGTTTTGATACCATAAATATGTATATGATGATCCACCGCCGCTTCCTGATGCAGTTAAAACCGTAGCACTAGCTCCATAGCATACAGTGCTGTTTCCGGTTATGGAAGCCGTACCCGGAGATACATTAATAATTAACTCTGCCGCATTGGATGTTGAAGTACATCCTGTAACAGAGGCAACACAGTGATAATAATTTGTAAGGGCTCCGGTGCTACTTACTGTTAACGAGGTTGAGGTGGCCCCGGAATAGGTAACTCCCGAAACCGTGCCATTTGATACGTTGGTCCAACCCGTAGAACCATTGGCACTAACCTGCCACTGATATGTGGGTGTACCGCCAGTTGTAGCAACGGTAAACGTTGCATTCGATCCGGTACAAACTGTTTGGGCTGAGGGTTGCGTGGTAAAACTAACTGCACCAGGGTTTACTATAACAGTACTGGTTTCAGTACAGCCACCAGCAGTTACACTAACGGTATATGTACCGGCAGTTGTTACTGAAGGATTAGATACTGTTGAAGAAGGCGAAAATGAACCGGGGCCTGACCATGCATAACTAGGCGTGCTACCTGTTGTTACGCTTACACCATTAAGATAAACATTATCCAAACATGGATCAGTGTGACCATTGGCGCCACTTACAAACGCAACTACTAAATTACTTTGCCCTATATACGAACTAAGGTTCAATTGTTCGGCAACAAATGTGGTTCCGTTAACCGGTGTGGTAGGACTGACTAACGGGCCTGACCATGTGTTTCCTCCATCGGTAGATATTTCTATAATAAACTCGTAAGCCCCGTACTGATAAATGAGGTTATAATTAAGATAAGCAGGGCTGCTTGCCCCAACTAAACTAAATACAGGAGTTTGCACATATTGCCCTGCACCGTTTGAACCATTCTCGGCGTTTAAAAGCACTACGCAATTTGGTGACGAAGGCAAAGTGCCGCAATAAGTTGAAGGCGTGGCGATAGCCGGCGAATACCCCGTGCCCAAAGAACCGGCACTCCAGCCACTTGGCAAAGAACCTGAAGAAAGGTTCAATGAAAGGGCCGTTGAGTAACTTGCTGGTGGTGTTCCGGTAGTTCCACCAGCTAAAATAGCCGATGTTTGGTTGCACAAAGATTGAGTAGACCCACCGGTGGCCTGCCAGGTAGATGTAGAAGTAATAGTAGCTGACGCGGTCCCCGTAATAGCAGTACAGGTAGCATCGGTCATAGTAACAGTATATAAAGTACCGCTGGCACCGGATGTTAACGAAGATATTGATGCAGTAGTTGCACCGTTGCTCCATAAATAAGTCCGGCTACCGGTGCCGCCGCTAAAGCCGCTTAACCCAATTGAGCCTGAACCATTATCGCAACTACCTTCATTAGTTGGAGTTGCAGTTGCGGTTATAGGGCCCGAGTAGATCGTATAACTAGCTGTAGTTACACCACATCCGCTTCCGTTTGTTATGGTAATAGCACCTGTGGTGGCCGATGCCGGTATTACTACTTGTAGCGCAGTAGAGGTGGTACCTGATGTACTTGCTACCCCCGATGTCCCGGTAAAGGTTACTGTATTACCAGCTCCTGCTGTGAAACTAGTACCCGGTATTGTTATAGTTGCACCAGGACAAGCGGCTGCAGGTAAACTTGTTACGGTTGGCTTGGGGTTTATAGTGTACGAAACTGGCGCACTCGCGCACCCGGTGGTAACAGTAACATTACCGGTAGTGGCTGCTGCGGGTAGAGCAACAGTAATCTGGCTTGCACTAACGTATGTGGCAGTAACCGGACTAGCACCGTTAAATGTTACTGTGTTGCCACTGCCTGACACAAAGTTTGTTCCGTTAATTGTAATCGTGGCTCCACTACCGGTGCAACTACTGGTTGGTGAAAAACTGGTTATTGTAGGTGCTGAAGTTATGGTATATGATGCAGGCGCACTTGTACACCCCGAGTTACTTACTGTTACGTTGCCTGTGGTAGCTCCCGAAGGTAGGGTAACGGTAATCTGGTTGGCGCTTACGTATGTGGCAGTTACCGGACTAGCACCGTTAAATGTTACTGTGTTGCCACTGCCTGACACAAAGTTCGTTCCGTTAATAGTTATAGTTGCTCCACTGGCTGTGCAGGCGCTGGTGGGCGAAAAACTGGTTATTGTTGGGGTTGAGGTTATAGTAAACGCGTTGCCTGCTCCGGTTGTTGAAGAGCAAGCTCCGGTTGTTACTACAACATTTCCGGCACCGGTTGCGCCTGCAGGAAGTGTAACTGAAATTTGGGTGGACGAAGTAAACGTTACCGGTGAGGCTGATGCTCCATTAACTGTTACTGTGGAGCCCGATGCAAAGCCCGTTCCTGTAATTGTTATCGTTGTATTGCTACCCGAACACGCGCTTGCCGTAGATAAAGACGAAACAGTAGGGCCCTGGGTAGTAAAAGTACCAAACCCATTCGTGGCCCAAACTGTATCGCTCGAAACAACTGCATATGTCTCATACCAATATTGAGTACAAGGGGTAAGCCCTGCTAAGTTTGCCGTGGTGTTACCGCCCACAATGGTACCAGCCACCGAGGTGCCCTGGGTAGGGGGGGTAAAAGTTGAAGAAGTGCTATAATAAAAACCAGCCGAAGAAACCGTTAAGGCGTTAACTGTTACTACTGTGGCTGCCGAAGCCAAACTAAGACACCCGGCTGCATTGGTTACCTGAACGGTATAGCTTCCTGCAGTAGTCGCGCTTATGGATGCCGTGGTAGCACCTGTAGACCATAAATAAGTAGTGCCTGCACTTGAAGTTAAGGTCACACTACCACCGGTACAGAAAGTGGTTGGCCCACCCGCTGTTATAGTTGGGGTGGTAGGAATAGCTCCTACCGTTGCCGTTCCTGCAGGGCCAGTGCAGCTGCTTGCTGTTTGTGTAGCTGATAAGGTTCCGGATGCCAGAGTAACCCCCGTTATGGACCACGCGCCTGCGCTTACCGTGCCGGAACCTGTGCCTGCTCCCGTTAGGTTAATGGTCGCGCCTGTGGTGCCGGTGCCGGTTACCGTTGTTCCTGATCCTGAACAATAGGTACCCGTGATCACCGGTGCTACAGGGGTGGTGTTAATCGTTACCGCAACGGCAAACCTGGAGGTGCCTTCACAACCCCCAACCGTTTGGCTTGCATAATACGTAGTGGCTGTTGCTAAAGCAGTTGAAGTGGCTAATGCCGTGCCTCCGCTAGATGCCGCATACCATAGTATGCCTGCGCCTGTCGCAGTTAAGCTGGCTACCGTTGGCGATGCGCCTGAACAGAAGGATTGCGTTGCCGAACCCGTTGGCGCTACTGGGGTGGTGTTAATCGTTGCCGCTACAGCAAACCTTGAGGTGCCCTCACAACCGCTTACGGTTTGGCTTGCATAATACGTAGTGGCAGTTGCTAAAGCAGTTGAAGTGGCTAATGCCGTACCACCGCTAGATGCCGCATACCATAGGATGGCTGTGCCTGTCGCCGTTAAGTTGGCTACCGTTGGCGATGCGCCTGAACAGAAGGATTGCGTTGCTGAACCCGTCGGCGCTGCTGGGGTGGTGTTAATAGTTACCGCTACAGCAAATCTTGAGGTGGCTTCACAACCGCCTACCGTTTGGCTTGCATAATACGTAGTGGCTGTTGCTAATGCTGTTGAAGTCACTAATGCCGTGCCACCGCTTGATGCCGCATACCATAGTATGCCTGTGCCAGTCGCCGTTAAGCTGGCTACCGTTGGCGATGTGCCTGAACAGAAGGATTGCGTTGCCGAACCCGTTGGTGCCGCTGGGGTAGTGTTAATAGTTACCGCTACAGCAAACCTTGAGGTGCCTTCACAACCGCTTACCGTTTGGCTTGCATAATACGTAGTGGCTGTTGCTAATGCTGTTGTAGTGACTAATGCCGTGCCACCGCTTGATGCCGCATACCATTTTATAGCTGTGCCTGTGGCCGTTAAGTTGGCTACCGTTGGCGATGCGCCTGAACAGAAGGATTGAGTTGCCGAACCCGTTGGCGCCGCTGGTAATGCATTGATCGTTACCGCTACAGCAAACCTGGAGGTGCCTTCACAACCGCTTACGGTTTGGCTTGCATAATATGTAGTGGCTGTTGCTAAAGCTGTCGTAGTGACTAATGCTGTACCACCGCTCGATGCCGCATACCATTTTATTGCTGTGCCTGTCGCTGCTAAGTTGGCTACCGTTGGCGATGCGCCTGAACAGAAGGATTGCGTTGCCGAGCCCGTTGGTGCCGCTGGTAATGCATTAACTGTAACAGCATAGGTAAGTGCCGTTTCAACACATGTTCCGTTGGTAGGGGCGCACGTTACGTTGCCACTGGTAGCAGTGCCCCAGTTTACTGTTATGGATGATGTGCCTGCACCGCTGGCTACTATTGCATTAGCAGGAACTCCCCAGGTATAAGTTGTAACCGTTCCGGTTACTCCACTCACTGAATAAGTCACAGGGTTTGCTCCGGCACAAACAGTTGCAGTGCCCGAAATTGAACCGCCTGTAGGGGTAGTGCAACAAGAAGTAGTTACAGTTACAACCAGAGATGAAACTGTGCTGCAGCCTGCCGCTGCAAGTGTATAAGAAATAGTAGCTGTGCCTGCACCAGTACCGGTAACTACGGCTGTACCCGCGCTAGCACCGCTGCCGCCAACTACACTGGCTATTGCAGAATTACTGGTGCTCCAAACACCAACCGTAGGGTCGGGAATAGATACTATTACGATACCTGACCCCCCTGCCCCCGATGCAATATTACCAGCGCCACCATCGGCACCCCCACCACCATTACCAGTATTGGCCCCGCCTGAGGCTGGCGAAACATCGGCCCCGCCGGCCCCACCGGCAGCATAAGTAACCACTACGCCTGAAATTGGAGACGATAAACCAGCTCCACCACTAACAGAGGTTGAACTTGAGATACCAGTAGCGCCAACACCGCCGGCACCACCACCGCCACCACCTGGATACCAAGTACCACCATCAAAGCCTGAACCACCAGCATTACCCTGACCGGCTGTACCACTGGCAGAGCCAAAATTGTAAGATCCTCCACCTCCGGATCCGCCGGTTGAGGCAGCATTGGCGCTGGCACCGCCGCCACCGCCGGTTGCAGTAATTGTTCCAAATACTGTGTTACTACCATTGTTACCCACTGCGGTACTACCCAAAACTATGGCGGTCCCACCGCCACCCACTGATACAGATACCGTAGTGGCAGTTAAACTATACGCATAATTCTGAACCATGCCTCCCGCGCCGCCACCACCTGCGCCGCCACCTTGCCCACTACCACCACCACTAGCACCGCCGGCTACTGCTAACACATTAGCTTTAGAATAACTAAACCCTGTAGGAATAACCAAATTACTGGTGCCTCCAACCGTTTGATAGATGTACAAGCGATCGCCTGCAGCAGTACCTGTACCAGCAACACCAGCCGGGGCGGTTGTGTTGGTACATTGGGCACAAGTTGGAAAAAACCCGGCTACGCTTAAAGTAGTTGAGCCACCGCAGGTTATTGAAGATGACGGTGAAGCGGTTGGGGTGCCAAGAGTTGGATAACATCCTAATGTAATTGTTGATCCCGTAGTTACCCGGCATGTAGTTGCAGTTCCAGTCAGGCCATTGGGTATAATATATATGTTTAACACCTGACTTGGGGCCACAGTAACCGAAGCAGGAAGTGTATATGTGACTGAACTTGTTGTTGGTGTAAACGAACCTATTACCGTTGTTGGAGTGCTACCGCCTATACTATACTGCACACTTACGTTCGGAGTGCCCCCGGTAGCGCTTATTTGGGAAATAATAGATAAACTCGTTAACCAAAAACTAGTAGTAGAATTACTTGTTATACTATATGTAAACCATTT
Source organism: uncultured Bacteroidota bacterium (assembly GCA_903861145.1). Classification (GTDB taxonomy): domain Bacteria; phylum Bacteroidota; class Bacteroidia; order Chitinophagales; family LD1; genus Bog-950. The sequence continues at coordinate 9,898 of CAIOTH010000058.1, forward strand.
GCTACCGGTAATATTGGTGGCCAGGGTACCACTGAAAGTACTGCCGGCTATACACCCGGCCGGAGCGGTACAGCTAACGCCCGTACCAGCCGATATTGATGAGAAAGTTAAACCCGTAACTGTAGGAGCCTCAGTGGAGGTTGCCTGCGTAGGACAGCCGGCGGAACCTGTGATGGTATAGGTTACAACAGTTTGTCCCCAACCGGAAATGGCTCCAAAAAATAAAGCGACGACCAGTGCTATGCAACGAAGCTTACAAGTGTTAGCTTGCTCGAAAACAGCCGTTTGAATAAAAGCCAAAAACCTGACAAGGGGCGCTGTGAAGCTTTTGTCCGTGGTGGAAAATATATTCATTTTATTACTTTATATCGAAGTTATATGTCTATCGTACTCTAACTGCTTAATTAGTTCCGTTTATGGTATAAGTGCTGCTACCGGGGTTTGTTGGCGCCGTATTTGTAACACCCGGGTAACTTACGGTAAGCACTGCCGCGGTTGTTGTTGTTGAACAGGTACCCGAGCTTACCACGCATTGATATTTATAATTATTCATCCAGTACTGCGGGTTAGAAATAGAGAGCGTAGCACTTGTTGCGCCGGAATAAACCCCTGCATTGGTTAGATTAACATAAGAAGTGCCTCCATTATTGCTAATTTGCCATTGATAGGTTGGGCTGGTACCAGTAGCCGCCACAGTAAAAGATGTTCCCGTACCAATACATGTTGTTGTAGGGTTTGTGGGCTGTGTGTTTATAGTTGGTGCGGTGCATGATACATAGGTAATAATTACTCTTCCAAGGCCGCCCAATCCCCCGTTATTTGATCCTGACGTGGTGTAGTGATAACCGCCGCCGCCGCCGCCGCCCGGGCCAGTGCCAGCATCTCCATCATGGTTAGTTGAATTACTGGCACAAGAAGTTGCATTACCCCCGCCACTACCTCCGGCCGTGGATAAAGTACCACCACCGGTGCCACCGGCGCCACCGCCACCTCCTGAACACAGAGCCCCATTTGTTCCATTTCCTGCATTTCCTGCACCGCCGCCACCTACCGAACAGCTATAGGTAGAGCCACCACCGCCAACACTACCCGATCCTCCGGAATACAAAACTCCGCTACCTGTGCTACCGGCGCCACCGGCAGATCCACTGTTATTATTTGCAGCTCCGCCACCGCCGCCGCCGCCATCGGCACTGCATGTTCCTGCGGGGCCGGTAAATATTGACGACCCACCGGTTCCACCGGCAGCACTAGCTCCACCTGCCGAACCCTGACCACCTATAGTAATTGAATAAGATTGGGTAGAATTAACCGTAAGCACTTGTCTGGAGTAAGCACCGCCACCACCACTGCCACCATTACTACTGGTGCTCGAACCATTTCCACAGCCTCCTCCTCCTCCTCCTCCACCCCAGCACTCAACCGTAATTGAAGTAACACCGCTAGGAACGGAATAACAGCCGCTGGATGGAACGGTCCATGGAGAGGTGCCAAATGCACCACTGGGTGAACAAGCCGTTGTTGTGGTTGTATTACCGGTGGTTGTAGTAAGATAGCACGTGCCGGTAGAAGCATATTCATAAGCAACAAAAGTATATTGCGTTGATGCTGTTAGTCCCGTAACATTTACGTTAATTGGCGCCGCTGCGTTTCCATTGTAAACAGTATACCCCGTACCAACCGGTGTACCCGATGTGTAATTAACGTTTGCAGTGTATGAAGTGCCCGAAGTAGGAGCTGCACCTGCCGATGCACCCGGATAAGCTACAATAATAACACCACCCGTTCCATTACCGCGTGTTCCTATACTTACAGTGGCGGTTGTACTAGCAACCGATGAAGTAGAAAGGACGCTTGCCTGAGTTGCTGGAGAGGTGCAGGAAGTATACGTAACCGTTATATAAGGGGCAAATGAATTTCCGTTATACCAGCCATAAGCATCGCCGTAATAACCCGTTGTTGTTGATGCGTCATAATCATAAAATCCAACGCCAAAAGAACCTCCGGCTATATCACTTAACACATCAGCATTAGCTGTACCCCCAAGGGTATAACTTAAATAACCATTGCCACCAATGCAAGTGTTATATGTATAGTATGGACTACCAATACTATTTGCGCGAGACCACAACGTGGCACAAGTAGACGTAAAAGCGCCCATGGGCACAGTATACCAAAAAGGGCAATAGTAGCCGTTTATATCCATACCATAAACAACAGAAGAAATAGATGTAGCACCCGTAAGACTGCTTACATTGAGATAAGCCCACCCCACAAACGGTGCATAATTCACCCCTTCCCATTGAATAAGGTCTCCGTTATTAACATTTCCATTAGTACAATTATTGCTACCCGTGGCATAACCAGTCCACCAGGTAGTTGCCGATGGGTAACAGGTAGTCGAAGGGTCAATAATTACTGGATATTGACGGTCATTATCATTTAACCAGGCAACCGGGGCGAGGGTTTCAACATAATATCCGCCATTCGCCTTCTCAATTTTATAGTCGCCGGAAGCTCTTACCACTTTTTGCTCAACATGTGGACCCTTTATGGGGTCATTGTCATGAGGTATTTGGCGGATGTTTTTTTCACGAAACACGGGTGTTAAAAACTCAACGATTAAATTTCCCTTTTCGTCAAGCACTGCTAAACCGCGATCATTTTGGGCATTATCGCCACACGAAATGCATTTGGCATCGCGTTTTGAAACAATTTGCCAGCCATCGGGCAATTGAATGAACTCGCGAAATGCCAGTGTAGCGGCATTATTATGAGTATTAAAAAAGGCAGGCTTTTGGTTTAAAACGATGTCATGTTCAATGCCATTGCCATTCGCAATTATTTCATCATCGGCAAAGGGATAGGTATTTTTAAATACTAATTTATTATCACTAACCGCGCCGGTGGTTTCGCCATTACTTAATGCGGTCTCCAACACATTACCATTAGCATCCAAAAGCAACACCTCGTTTTCTTTGCTCAGTAGTATATTTCCACCGTTTATTTTTAGTACATAGCCCGACTTAAGATCATTTGCAAAGTACGATTCAAATTTATTCTCGGGAATTGAATATTTATATAGGCCATTATTGCCAGCTAAGTTAGGCCTGATATCGGTTCTTATATCATTCCATGCACCAATGGCATCCTGATAATGAAGCGGAGCTTCTGAAATAAACGCGGTTATTGAACCATCGGGATTTGCAAAATGTTTAGAATTCAAATCGCGCTTTTCAAGTATTTCGTCATTAACGGTATACTTTTCAAACCTACCTCCTTTTTTCCAGCAATTATCAGCAATAGAGCGTTTACCCAAAACAACTTTTTTGCCAGAAATGTTAACGGTATTGTCCTTTGCACCGTTTGATGCGGCACTTTGACCAAAGCCATTTTCGGCAATTGCCATCGCCAACAAAAGCATTAGCAAGGGCGCTAAACCAGCAGGTTTAATAACAGTTAAAAAACCAACGGTTGGTGCTGAAAATTTTTTCAGGGCGGTTACAAATATTTTCATACTTTTTATTTATATATTTATTAAGACTACTATACGTTTGTTATAAAATAATTTAATCGGTACCGTTAAAAGTTGCGCCGGTAGGCGTAAGGCCTGTAACTGTGGTATTGGTAACACCCGCCAGGTTAACGGTAAAAACCCGCATTGACGATAATATTATGAGCAAGAAAAACAAGGGTATTGCAAAAGTATATGTTGCTGTTTTCATAGTAGGGTAATTATTTAGCTCAAAACCAAAGAAGCCCGAATAAAAGGCACCACCACTAATGAACTCCTAGACCGGGGAAGAGTCCGAACACGTTGGGGTGATATATTAAATACTTCAATCTATTACTACAATCCATTAAAAAACAAATCAAACCGCTGTTAGATATAGCAATATCTGTGCCGAAACCATAATTAAATTACAATAATTTTTGGTCGATGGTTATTATTACATTTTTGCGCTAAATTGGAATGAAAGCATATACTTAATTACACGGATAAAAATATGATTGTCAGTTAATTAACAAAATTAATTGAATCCAAATCTCAATAATTAACGATAACAATAAATTTGCCCGAATTTATGGAGTCATAAACTCCTGAGATTTGGTGCGTAGCGTTACAAAGGCAGTAGTTACAGGTTGGTGTCTAATATTTAAGCTGATTTCTACTAAATATTAAAATAAATACCTTTTTAAAAATTAATCCTCCAAAAGCAAAATAATTATCTCGTTAAAAGTCTCGAGAGGGTGTTATTTACTGTGATGTCTGGCAGAATTAATTGCTCGACCCGTTGGAAGAAATTAAAAGCCTAAATTGGTTGTAATGGAAAACGAAATTATGCTACCCAATAATTTATCAGCTAATCCCGGTTTTAATCCTCAAAATATAGTGAGTCGTCTTCAGCAAAAAATAAATCCATATCAACTCTGCCCTCACATCGAACCATAGGATATGGCTTGGCTTGACAAAAATCATAGTTTAAGAAATTGGCTATATCTAAATTTGAACAGGTATAGAACAAATTTTCAATGCCCCGGCTTCGATTCATCTTTCTCATTTGCATTTAAACCTAATTTAAAATGCGTCCGCTCATATTTGACATTCAAAGATTTTCAATTCATGATGGACCTGGTATAAGAACCGTAATTTTTTTTAAGGGATGCAATTTAGAATGTCCATGGTGCCAAAACCCGGAATCAATTGGTTTAAAGCCCGAAATAGCGTATTACCCCGATAAATGTATTGAAAGTAAAGATTGTGTTGCCTCATGTTCACATAACGCTCTTTCGTTTGAGGATAATTTTAACATCGACAGAGGGGTTTGCAGTGCTTGTGGAAGGTGTACCGTTACCTGTTTGTCAGAAGCAATAAGGGCTATTGGCCGCGAATATTCAGTTGAGGAACTGATGCAGGAAATATTGAGTGACGCAGATTATTACAAAACATCAGGAGGGGGTGTAACATTTTCGGGTGGGGAACCGACTTTACATATTGATTTTATATACGAACTGCTGGTACTATGCAAAGCCCATGGTATACATACTAACATTGAAACTAATGGTCACTTTTCATGGGATAAGTTTCAGAAAATACTGCCTTTGCTCGACCTTATTTATATGGACATAAAAATTGCAGATTGCAAAGATCATAAGCAGTATTTGTCGCAGACCAATGAGAAGATACACTTTAACATGCAGCGATTGGTCGAAGCCAAAGCGCCGGTGCATTTCAGGCTACCGCTGATACCGGAATACACGGCCAGCTATAAAAATTTAAGTGGCGTAATTGAGCTGCTGAAAAAGAATAAGATCGGAACAATTCATTTGCTTCCTTATCACAGCATGGGAGAAGGTAAGGGCGAAAAAGTAGGGAGCCAATTACGCAAATTAGGTTTTAAACCTTTTAGTGTCCCCGAGATAAATGGATTCGAACAATTTTTCAAAAATGAAAACATAGAAACAATACTATATCGTTAACCCCATAAAATATGATTACCATGAATGATTTATCAGCTCCAGCAGCACCGGCTCAGCATGAGCAGCATGAACTATCAGCAAAATTATCTTTACTAAAAAAGGATGTAACCTCAAGTCCTTACGCAATTTGCATCGAACGAGCAGTTCTGGTAACCGAGTATTTCAAAAATCGTGTTAATGATAACAAGCCCTTAATATTGCGCAAAGCCGAGGCCCTGGCTTATGTATTGAAAAATAAAACCTGTCGCATATATCCCGCAGAAATGATAGTAGGGACGACTACCTCAAAAAGAGTGGCCGGGCCGCTTTATCCCGAGCTGCATGGCCTTCCGGTGATGGAAGACCTGATGAGCTTTGAAACCAGAAAAGTGAATCCGCTGCAGATATCAAATGGTGAAAAAATGAGGCTGGTGAAGGATGTCGTTCCCTTTTGGATAAATAAGTTTTTGGCATATAAATCGCTGTCAAAAAAAGAGCTATTCAAATTTGTGTTTGACCAATTGAATCCAAAATTCTTTCTGATAAATGAAACCGGTGGCATAGGGCATCTTATCCCCGATTACGAAATGCTGATAAACACCGGGATAAACGGAGTACTTGATCATGTAAAATTAAGCCTTGCCGTGCTGCCCGCCGAAAGCGAGAAACGATCGTTTTACCTGGCCATTGAGGCTGTATGCCTTGGGGTTTTAGAAATGGCAGCAAACTATGCTTCGGAGGCGCGGTTAATGGCAGCTTTCGAGCCAAATGCATTACGTGCCGTTGAATTACTGCAAATTGCACAAAACCTTGAGCACGTGCCGGCAAGGCCAGCCCGTACTTTACATGAAGCCTTACAATCCATTTGGCTATTGCATACAGCAATTACACTTGAAGGTTTAGATAACGGTATCAGCTTCGGTAGAATGGACCAATACCTGTATCCGTTTTATAAAAGGGATATTGAATCCGGCACTCTTACCAGGGAGGAGGCAAAGGAACTTTTGGGATGCCTTTCAATTAAAAGCGCCGAAATAATTCCCGTATTCAGCAACAAGATAACATCAAGCCACGGTGGTTTTCTTAGCGGACAAGCAGTAACAATTGGTGGGACGGATAAGGACGGCAATGATGTAACCAATGAGTTATCGTATATTTTTCTTGAACTAATGGATGAGTTGAGGATGAGACAACCCAATTATCATGCCCGCGTTCATGCAGGTTCACCTCCGCAATATCTTGATAGAATTATGGACAACCTTATAAGGGGTGCCAACTCACCATCCGTTTACAATGATGAGGTAATTGTGAGGTCCTTAAAAAAATGCGGGTTTTCGGATGTTGATGCCATGGAATATTCTACTCTTGGGTGCGTGGAACTTAATTCGCCGGGTAAAACTTTTGGCTCCACCGATGCGGCTTTAGTAAACGTTCCAATCTGTTTAGAAATGGCATTAAACGGTGGAAAGCTATTTGGAGCAAACTCAATAAGCGGATGCCGCACCAAACAACCTGAAGAATTTTTGTGTATTGAAGACGTTCAGGATGCGTTTAAAGCTCAACTCAACTTCGAAATTGACCGGTTGCAAGAATTATTGGCTCCCATAGAAATTGGCAATCGTGACTACCATCCAACTCCGCTAACTTCATCGTTTATTCAAGGTTGTATGGATCAGGCTAAAGATGTAACTGCCGGCGGGGCAATTTACAATTTCAGCGGAGTTCAGGGCGTAGGAATTACCGATACGGGTGATAGTTTGTATGCAATAAGCGAGTTGGTTTTTAAACGTTGGAAATACTCGCTAACCCAAGTTGTCAATGCTTTGAAAAATAATTTTGCGGGAGAAGAAAAAATGCGAAAGGAATTTCTGAGTCTCCCCAAATTCGGAAACGATAACCAGGAAGCCGACAGATTCAGTAAATGGGTGGCGGATACATTTTATGACGCATTTGAAGGAAGATTTAATACACGCGGCGGAAGGTTTGTGGCAGGCTTCTATTCAACAACCACCCATTATAGTTTCGGGCTGCAAACCGGTGCAATGCCTAATGGCCGGTTGAAAGGAATGCCCTTCACTTCCGGCATTTCACCAACTAATGGTGCTGATAAAAAAGGTCCAACGGCCTTATTTAATTCCGTTTCAAGCATTGGATTTGAACGCGCACATAACGGCGTTAATGTAAATGCGAAATTCGATACGGCTACATTAAAGGGCGAGCATGGTAAAAAAGTGCTTGAGGCACTGTTAATCACCTATTTTAAAAAAGGTGGTATGCAACTACAGGTAAATGTTCTCGATACAAACATGCTGAGGGATGCGAAAGAAAACCCTGAAAAATATCCATGGTTGATTGTGCGCGTTTCAGGATACTCAGCTTATTTTAATGATCTTTCGCCTGCTATGAAGGATGAAATTATTCAACGCAGCACTTTGTCATGTTGAGCGTTAATAATTATTTCCCTTCATAAATACAACCAGATGTGCTGGTTTCAGCAATTGCTATTTTTATAAGTTGTGGCAGGCCAGGTAGCAGTTTGTTCCAAATCCAAATAGCAAGATTTTCAACAGTAGGATTTTCCAGTCCGGATATTTCATTCAGCATTGCATGGTCAAGTAGTAGAAGTATTGGGGCAAAAGCTTTTTTCACTTCTTCAAACTCCAGCACCCAACCGGTACGTTGGCCAACTTCTCCCTCAATGTAAAGTGTTACCATATAGCTATGTCCATGCAACTTTCTGCATTTATGTTCAGATGGCACGTTTGGTAAAAAATGTGCTGCTTCAAATCTGAATTCTTTGTAAGCCTGGATAACCGGCATGCCTTGGAATTTTAAAATTGGTAAAATGAAAAGTTATTGAACTGAGCAATCACCCTTTAATTGAGCAATCCATTTAATAATGAGCGAAACACCATCATTATCGATAATGGTGCGCCCAAGTTGAGGCATTTTTATCCCCAATTCAGTGGCAGCCATTCTACAGACAATGATACTCTCTCCCGGTTTACCGGGAACAATATCGTACTTTAGATTGCACGAGCCTTTACCGGCTGAAGGGGGCGATTTACAAATACCATATGCAGCCATGTTGTAATTATCGTGGTTAAGAAACAGACCGGAAACGTAAGCCGGCCCATTAGGATTATGGCAATGTGCACAGTTGGCATCCAGATAACTTCTTACACGTAGCTCGATTGCCACTGTTGTATCTCTCCAATTGGGATATTTGGGAGCATTGGAAATAGTAAAGTTCTTCAATAGTCCCACTTCAACCCATTGTTCAAGTTGATTTTTTTTGCCCGCTATGCAGGCAACATCAAGATTCAGATTCGCAATGTTAATGCCTATCGGGCTAATGTGTTCAGCACGCCAATGGCAGCTTTTGCACTCGTTTTTACTGGGTATTACAAAATTAACCTGCCTTTCCATTCCATCGTTAGTCTTCCATGTTATTAGTTTTATATCACCGGTTACTGCCAACAAAGCATCTGTTTGGTCCTCATTCCAGATATAATCACGGGCTTCCCATCCGGATTGTTTCCGGACTAGCAATTGAGTTTCGATCAACTGTTTGCCGTGAGCACCATTCCGTTCATCTTTAAAATAATATACAATGTTTATAAGGCAGCTTCCTATAGGCAAATTCAAAAGATTATTGGAATCAACATCAAAACTTTTGTCCCCTGGGATATAAAAGAAATTATCTCTTAAAGAGTAATCGTTAAACATTGAATTGATACGTTGGTATGGAATGACACCTGGATTGGGTTTTGAAAAGTACTTCACTTCTTTAAAGAAACAATAGTCTGAAATTTTTTCAGCCGGTTTTGCATCAACATCTAATATAACCTTGGTACTACCTACGTATGATTTACAACTGTAAATCAAAACACAACTGAAACCAAACAATAATAAGGCAGGTATTGCTTTTAAGTATTTCATACCATCGGAAGAATTTTCTATTTCAGTTGTTCAAACCTGGCCTGGAAAAAACGCAGGTACTTGGGCTCATAAACCATTTTCAACCCCTTTATTTTGTTCCTTTTGAGATAAACCGAATAGATTGACTCGGCTATTACATCCATGTGCGCCTGGGTGTAAACTCTACGCGGTATGGTGAACCTTACCAGTTCAAGTTTCGGATAATAATTTTTGCCATCAGATTTTCGACCGGCGGAGACTACCCCTCTTTCCATAGTCCGAACACCGGAATCAAGGTAAACTTCTGCCGCCAATGTTTGTGCAGGAAATTGATCTTGTTTCAAATGGGGAAGAAACGCTTTTGCATCGACAAAAATTCCATGCCCCCCAATGGGCCTCACTATGGGAATACCGAAATCCATCATTTTGTGACCCAGATATTCTACTTGTCCTATCCGCGCACTAATATGGTCATCACTTAAACTCTCTTCAATGCCAATGGCCATGGCTTCCATATCGCGACCGGCCAATCCCCCATAGGTATGCAATCCTTCATAAATGACAACCAGGTTTCGCGCCTCTTCAAAAACCGACCATTCATTAGTTGCCATAAAACCACCGATGTTTACAAGGGCATCTTTTTTTGCGCTCATGGTGGCCCCGTCGGTGTACGAGCAAATTTCTTTTACGATTTCTCTTACCGATTTTTTATTAAATTCTTTCTCGCGTTGCTGAATAAAAAAGGCATTTTCTGCCACACGCGTCATATCATGTATAATTCGAATGCCGCGCTTTGCGGTATAGGCCCGTACTTCTTTCAGATTTTGCATGCTAATAGGTTGACCACCCGCCATATTTACGCTGGTAGCTATACAGACATATGGAATCCTTTTAGCACCGTATTGTTTTACCACCTGATCGAGTTTCCCAAGGTCTACGTTACCCTTAAAAGGATGTTCGTTGGTTGGGTCATGTGCTTCATCTATTATGACATCCACAAACTTCGCCCCGGCCAATTCCTGGTGCAACCTGGTAGTGGTAAAATACATATTGCCTGGAACGATGTCACCATTTTTAATTATAGCCTTCGACAAAATATTTTCCGCCCCCCGTCCCTGGTGAGTTGGGATAACATATTTATATCCGTATGAATTTTGTATAACCTTTTCCAAATGATAAAAGTTACGACTGCCTGCATACGCTTCATCACCCATCATCATACCAGCCCATTGGCGGTCACTCATAGCGGAGGTACCACTGTCCGTCAGCAGGTCGATGTAAACATCCTCTGATCTAAGTAAAAAAGTATTGTAACCTGCTTCCTTTATTGCTTTTAGTCGTTGGGGCCTGTTGGTCATCTTCAACAACTCCACCATTTTCATTTTATAGGGTTCCGCCCATGAGCGTTTGACATTTTTAGCCATTGGTATTGATTTACGTATCAGCAAAGAAAAGCTAGCGACACGCCAAAAACCATGAGAATAATCAGTGTTAGTTGTTTGTCGTTAATTAAAAAGCCGCATACCTAACAGTAGTGAATCATTTGCCCATATTGGAGCATCGA
>CAIOTH010000059.1 GCA_903861145.1 uncultured Bacteroidota bacterium
AACGGTAAGGCTGCTGCTTAGCTGTTTTTCTATCAGTGGAAAGTATTTTTCAGAGACTTCGAGCATGGTGTATGTTTTGCGCGCAAATTTAGCGACCGGTTACGCCATGCGCAAGATGCACTTCACCGGATGCTTACGTTACTTTTGCATAGTAATTACCAACTTGGGTAGCTATAAGTGCGCAGGATCTTGCACCGTAAATTGGGGAACCATTAAAATCTAATTTGGTTATCTTTTTCAAAAGCATTTGTTTCTTTCTATCGGTATTATCAAAAACACTAAAAATCCGATGTTGTTGTTTTCACTGTTTTACAAATTTCTCAATCCAAACATCATCGTTGCTAAATAACTGCACAAAATATACCCCGTTTGCTAATTGCGATATATCGGTTTCGAACCTGCTTTGTGTTACATCTGTATTTCGCATAACAGCCCTGCCATCAAGTGCAATTATATTCAATCTGCTTTCAGATGTTGAAAGTGAATTTGGCAGATTTCCGGTTAAAGTGTTATGCGCCGGATTTGGAAATAACTGTAGCACATTGGTGCCAGACACTGGATTAACACCAGTTCCAGAAGTTGCCGAAACATAAATATTCTGCTCACGCATAATTGAGCTTAGAAATTGTCCGTTTCGGTATTTGCTAAGTAAGGTACCAAAACAATAAACGCCCTGCAGGCAAGGGCTGGTCCACAAAATGTTACCAGTGCCAGCATCAATTGTAAACTCATCTGTTGAAGATCCGTTTGCAAGACAAAATTGGTCGGGTAGTTGATATTGTGGTACCGGGTTACTTACAGCCTCTAATGGGGTAGTAAAGCTATAAGCAATGCTATCATTGCTACCCTCGCTTGTTTGCTGAAATCCCATCTGCATATAGGTATCAAGCCCTGCAAATCCGATAGTTAAGGGCGCAAAAGCTAACGGTTGATATTGCATTCCGGGCGCGGTATCGATACTTACTTGCGCGAATATCGAAAAAGGGATATTGACATCGCCGGCAATGTTGTTTATTCCATTAATACGGTATTGCCCGGTGGGTAAGGAAATTGTATAAAACCCATCGGTAGGTAAACCTGCATAAATGTGGCTGCCCTTGTAAACATGGGTATATATTGGCAGTGCCATGTTGTTACTGGCTACCGTATCTTCGGTTATACTTGATGCATGTATTGTTTCAACGGTTAAGTCGCCCCAATTTATCAGTATTGAATCGTTCAGAACAAATTCGGCAATATCAAAATCCATAGTAATAGTAGCGTAGCAATGTAAAGGGTTTGCCGGATCGAGACTGTATTCTATTTTGCCAGAATAAACCCGTTGGTTAATGCCACCGCAAGCATATGTTCTAAACCCTGAAAGCAGGATGAACGCAATAAACAGCAACTTTACCAGGTTATTCATTTGTTGTCGAGATTATGATGTTTAATAATACCCATTGTTATTCTTTCATAAACTTTTCCGGTGATAGCGTCCCGTCATCCCGATATGAAATTACATAGATAGCCGGTGCCAATTTACTGATATTTAAGATTTGAAAGGCACCATTGATTGACTGTTGATCAAATACGGGCTTACCAGCCATATTTTTTAGGGTAATCGTGCCTAACGCGGGTTTGGATAATTTAAAATGAGGACTTGGTCGATTAACTGAGCATTAGGCGTCGCTCTCGTTTAACTCGCGCAATATCAACGGGATAATATGCCCTGTGATTGATTTTTCGGTGTCATTTCCAATAAGCGATAAGACTGCAATGTTTTAAATACTAGCGGAGGCATCTCCACCAATTCGCCTGTTCATCCACTTTATTATCATGTAAAAAATAAAGCCATACATGGCTATAACATAAATAACCGAGTGGTTTATTTTGAAAAAATAAGGCGTTAAATAAACCCAGGCCAGCGAAAGAAAAACAAGACGGATAATATTAATAACAACTATGCCTGCAAGCCCAATTGCAATAAAAATGCCTTTATCCTTAAAACTACCTCTAAAAAATACAACCGACCCCACAAAAACAACCATTGCAGGTATAGCCAGACAATGGTCTTGCACCCAAATTTGCTTGTTGCTTACTAATAGGTTAATATCAATACCAGTGGCGTTTACCTTCATACCAAATATGGCAAGCACCAGGCTTGTAGCCGCTGCATAAAAACAACCAAGCTTATAAACTATGTTACCCCAAAAGTGATTTAAATCTGTACCCGGAATAGCCGTGTAATGGTGAAACACCTTCCATCCTAAATATACCAGAATAATTTTTCCGGGTATAAGGTATTGCTCCTGCATTAAGGTTTTTACCTCTAATTTCATTAAGCGCTAAAATATCAACTAAAAAATAATCGCACCACAATAATAAGTACAAGTGCTAAACCACATAACAGGTAATTGCTATGCAATGTCACATTTTTTCCGCGCGATCTTCTTTTTCTAAGGGAGGTTTCGCTTATGTTAAACAAGCCTGGCAACCAAAGACAGGCGTGAAAAAGCATTACAACAAAAAACGAAAGATGGCCGGGGTATGAAAGCACAATCGCCACCGGAAACAATATTAGCATGGGATAAACAAAAGTGTTTAACACCACTGCACGCGGCGAGTTTTTTTCATCCCTGATAATAAAATCAGGTGGTGCAAGATTTAATAAAACCTCCGAGCATAAAAATCCAAAAGCAATATTGATAACCCCAGATAAGATTAAAAACCCAATTGACCAATACAACGAAAGGCCAAACCAACGTGTTACCACTGCAAACCCCTGAAAGAGGGAGCCATTAACCGATAATGCCGAAATTAAAGAGATGCTCATTAGCGTAGTACCCAAAAGCGCACTAACTATCATCGTCCAAAATGCTATCCAGCGCCGGTTAATATTTCCTTTAGGGGCAAACAATAAGGCAATTAAAATAAACACCGAAAACAAGACCAAAAGCAACGAAGGGATTGCATACAAAGCCAAAACACGGGTACCACTCCAACACCTGTTAAACTGCGGAAAGGAATCAACCTTACCAAAGCGGATATGTGTTTCATACCCTAACGCACAACTTACTGAACCTACCGCCAATTGATACAAGAGCACAACACTTATAAATGATAATACCCCGATAAAAAGCCAATTCAATAACCCATGAAACGCTTTTTTCGAAAACAAATATTTCGCACCCCCAATTTCTATCGCCTCGTCCATAATTAAAAAAAGCCTGCCGGTTTCAATGGCAGACTTACCTTTTTTATAATTTACTTATTCAGCTCGTATTGTGCTTTCAGTTTTCGATGTGCATACCCGGCTATACCCGCCAAAAGTACAATGGCGCCACCATCAATCGGGCCACCGGTACCATCGGGTGGGGTACCTCCGCCTCCCTGGCCCCCGCCCCCACCGTTGGGTTGAGCAAAAGCTATCGTAACCGAAAACATAATTAGCATGATAAACGAAAGTTTAATTACCTTTTTTTTTGTCGCCATCTGGGTTGTTTTAAATGCCTTTATCCATTAATTATTTACCTGAAATCAAGACTTTGGAAACCGTTACGTTTTTGCCTTCAACTACTTTAACAATGGCGTACCAAGGTGTTGTAGCCGGCAATTCAAAATCACTCTTCTCGCTTTGCGATTTAAACACGGCAATATCCTGTCCCAATATGTTGCTTACCATTATAGTTGCCTCATTTGAGTTAGCTCGCTGAACAAAAATCTTGTTAGCAAACGAATAAATACTGGTAACACCAGGCTCAAGGTTATTAATCCCCGTTGTAGAAGTTATTGGTTTAAACACAATCGAATAACGGCCGGTATAAGTTTGTCCGGCATTTAACACCAATTGAACAGAACCCGAATCTAAACTTAGAAGTGAGTTATTAACGGCATCTTTTAAATAAGTGCTTAAGCCCTGCACATTTAAGGTGGTGGCACTAAGAGCATAATTACCGCTATCCTGAACCAAAATAATAAGTGGGAGCACCGTTTGGTCATTTAAATTATCGATTACGTTAATCGCATAGTTATAACCCTGCTCGCTATATGCCATGTTTACAGTGCTACCGGCAGGTATTTTAAGAGCATCCTGATCAATATCGTATCCGGTAGTTGCTTGTGCATCAGTATAGGTAACCACTTCATCGCTGTTAGTGCCGTTGCCCAAAACCAGGCGCACTTCATTATCAAGAGACTGCAAACTGCGGAAAGAACCCGGTGTAACCGTACGAACGGTATTATCCATTTTAAACGTGTTAGTACCTGAAGGTGCAAATACGAAGAATCCCTGGCCCGGCGCAATTTCATCTATTGCACCGTTAACCCCGGTAACGCCATTATGCGAAGCCCATCCGCCAGTATATTCACCACTGGTTTTAAATATGTGGTATGAGCCACCGGTAATACTCGTATTCATTGCTTTTACCAGGCTCCATTTAATTGGTGATGGATATGGGTTACCAACAAAGTTCCAACCATCATCGGCTATGGTCCCTGATGGCGTATTTGAAACACTAACCGATTGATTACCGGTATACGGATTACCAGTAAACGATACTGTAAATGGAGACCCTTGATAAGTACGGGCAGCTACTCCTTTTAGTGGCGAAAGGGCATTGCCATTACCGGTATAACTCACCCAGCCAGCATTATATAATCCGTTTGCGGTGCCAACATTGTTCAATGCTTCGTTATAAACCTGCACGTTAGGATAAGGAACGTACGAATACCAACAATCAACCCCGTTAGACCCAAAAACACTAAATGAGTTTGCCAAATCGGCAACTGTTGTAGCTACCGGCGAACTTAAATCGCGGTAGCCATCGCTTGGGTTACTGATATAACGCTGCACAGTAAGATTACCATTGTAAGTTCCTGCGGTACCACTGGTAAAGTTATCAAGGTAAGCATCGCCCAACGAATTAGAAACGAGGGTAACCGAACCACCACTGTTGGTAAAGTTTCCTTTGCTCATAATCAAACCGGTATTTACACTTAAACTACCGGTTGAAGTTACCGCGCCTGTAGTCTTATTAATTTCGACACTATTTGCATTTACGTAACCGCTAATTGATTGGGCACCCGTGCCATTTAAGGTTAAGGCCGAGGTACCCAATACTTTGCCTGCTGAAGATGTACCTCCTGTAATATTACCACAACTGCTCAAAGCAGCATTTAAAGTTATTTGCGCATTATCTGCTATGGCAAAATCACCAATAGAAACTGCCGATGTTAAAACCGGGTAAGTTGATACTACCGGTATATAAACACTTGCTGAACAACCTGTAGGGCCACCGGTAATGGTTGGGTTCCAGTTATTGGCAGTAGTCCATGCGGTATTTCCCCCAAGCCCCGTCCAAGCGTAACCTGCTGGTGGCACAACCTCATTGCCAACCATAACGGCACCCGGAGGGTATGCGCCATTAGTGCCAGAGAACCTGAACTTGGCTAAATCGCCTTGAGTTAAGGTACCACCGATTACAACAATTTTACCTGCCGTGCCCGAACCTCCGCCTGTTCCTGCCCATCCGGTTACATTTAGTATCGAGCCGGTAAATGCACCCACTCCGTTAAAAGTAAGTGTGTGGTTACCCGTGCCTAATGCAATAGTACCCGTGCTGGTTAAGGATAAAGCTCCAACAGCCTCATTATATCCGGAAGTTGCACCGGTACTAAATGTTCCGCCGTTAAACACCACAGGCATATTATTAGCTAATAAACTGCCTGTACCGCCCATCTGTAATACTCCTCCGGCAAGGGTTAAATTACCGGTAAATGTGTTAATGCCTGATATCGTTAATGTGCCGACACCAGATTTTGTAAACGCTGTTTTTGCCGTAGCCCCGTCTTGTATAATAAGGCCGAAACTGGTATTACCCGACTGATTCAATGCAAGCGTATTAGTTCCCGATGCCGCTGTATTGGTAATTACGCCGGTGCCACCGTTAACGCTTGAAAGCGACGCTATTATTACATCATTGCCGTTTAAGTCAAAATTCTGTCCACTGCCCGATGTTGCACCCATAACGAACATTGCCGTTGACGGTATGCTACCCAGTGGGCCTGCTTTTACACTTCCGTTTGATGACCCGTTAAAGTATGCAGTTGTAAATGAGTTACCGGTGTTGGTAAGCAACAGGTTACCCGCGCCGCCGGTGGTGCCGTTAGCAAAATTAATGGGGGCGGTGCTATTTATAGCACCCGATATAGTCATGTTATTACTGTTACCTGTAATACCAAGCAACGTATAAGCATATGCCGACGAAGCATTGGTTATAGTACCCGAAACATTTATTCCATCTGCGGTTCCTACTATACCCACAACTGAACCTGCGCCACCACCAGCTTGAGTAACCGCGCTTACAATATTGATATTGGCTGCAATTGTGCCGTTAGCCTGGTTAAAATCGAGTTGGTTAACTTTAACTGAAGTAGCTGCACCCTGATTTACGGTTAAGGTTGCTCCGCTACCATTATTGGTTAAGGTACTAATGCCTAACGATTTGGTAGTAGTTGTGGTTGGCGTAAATATATTGAGATTGTAGCCTACCGGTAAATCAATATTACCACCCAACGACTCAGTATTATTAGGGCTAGTGCCGGTTGTTAACGTATAACCTGTAGCCTGCACATAGGTATTTGTAGGGTTAGGGTTTGAAGCTAATGTGACCACGCCTGCAACCGCATTATTTTGCACTGGTCCCGGTAAATATGCATTATAGCCCCCAGCCTGCCAGCTTGTAGCCACACCCGAGGCATCGTTTGAAGGAGCAATCCATGCATAATTTGCATTCCATGTGCCGCTACCGCCAAGCGCGGGTCCAATACTGGTTGAAACACCGGTAGCTCCATTCCAGTAAAAATTGGCATCGTCAACAAGTTGAAACGTTTGGGTAGCTGAACTAGCTATCCCGATGTCGTTGGTTGGTGATGCAATTGAAACTGTGCCGGTTTCAGTGCCTTCAAAAGCATTGTCGTTTTGTGCAGTAATGATTGCGGTACCTGTGCTGTTACCGGCTTGTATTGTAATGGTATTGCTTATAGCATTTGAGCCGGTAGTAAACTGACCGGGAAGAACACCGCTAATTGTGTAAGCCACAGTTGAAGTGTTTGCCACGGCAGTTGCCACACCGTTTAACGTTGTATTAACTGTAATGGTGTATTGGGTTCCGGCAGTTTCTGAACCTGTATTGGGTGTTATGGCAGCCAGGGTTGCTGTAAGTAAAACCTGAGCAGGCACAATTTCATTTCCTGTTATCTGCAATGCACCGGTACCAAAACCGGCAAAATTAATGTTAGCTAATTCAGTTGAGCTTAACGAGCCGTTAATAACCAGTTTTCCGGAAGTATTAAAGGCACCACCGCTATTACCTGATGTGCCAGACCAACCGGTAATATTTAACGGCGAAGTCGCCGAAATTCCGCTAGCACTGCTAAAGGTAAGGGTATGTCCGGTGGTACCACCGGCAAAGGCTATTGTACCGCCGGTACCTGATACCGTCAAAGCAGCAACCGAATTGGTGTATCCGGGTCCTGTAGCGCTTCCCGTTGCCAGGGTTCCTCCATTCAAAGTTACAGGTAACCCGCTGATTAAAGCACCCGCCACACCGGTAATTAATTTACCGTTGGCATTTAGTGTTAGTCCACCGGTAAAAGTATTGGCTACAGAACCTAATGTAAGCGCTGTAGTATTATCTGCGCCGTTTAATACCAGCGAAACAGTTGAGCCCGCACCGTTAGTTATTGGCAGGCTATAAGAATTTGTAATTCCCGTGGCCAGATTAATGGTAAGTTGGCTGTTGCCCGTGGTTTGGCTATTGGTAATTTTACCGGTAGCACCGCTAACACTGGCTAAACCCGCCATAGTTTGGTTGGTGCCGTTTAAGTCAAAAATTGGACCCTGGCCTGATGGGCCAAACGTGTAGACCGAATTAGGTGATACTACGCTGCCCGTTGCACACTGAACGGTGCCTGCAGAAGCCAATGTTGTTGGGCCATGGTAATTGCTTGTGCCTTCGAAAGTAAAACTACCACTACCGGAACCCGCAGGTTTATTAGAAATGATAACCGGCGATACGTTTGTATTATTGCCGCAGGTTATTCCATTAACTGCTAAAGTATATCCGTTTGTAGCGCCTAACACAATGCTGCCGGTATTGTTATTCGCAATTTGTACACCACCACTAAGCGTATAAGTACCGGTAATACCGGCATTATAGCTTAGGTCAACATAGCCGCCGCCTGTTGCATTCATAATAACCGGAACGCTGGTAGAAAACGGGCTGGTACCTGAAGCCGGCTGCAATTCAACCCACGAATAAACGCTGGTACTAGAAGTTTGCGCACCGCTGATAGTAAGTGTTGACCCCGAAAAACCTGTAATGCTGCTACCGGTTAGAACCAGAGTTCTAAGTGCCGTTGCGGCAGGGTCATTTAATCCTAAATTTACGGCTGCGCCGCTACCAACTACAACGTTACCCGATAAACTAACCGCAGTTGCGCTGTTTGGTGTAATTACATCGTTGTTGGTCTTTACGGTTAAACTGGTTGGGTTTATACCCGGGGTGTTGGTGCCATTAATACTAAGGGTGCCAACCAGATGGTCCATAATTGCAGGATAGCCGTCAGCCCAATTAGTTCCGTTTCCGGTGGAGCCGGTTGCAATACCTACCCACGAGTTGGCCACATCCAATGTGCCATTACCTCCGTAAGGGGTTAAACCCGCACCAGATTGCACATTGCCGCCGCTCCAATAGTATGTTGCTGCATCATAAAGTGTAAAGGTGGCCGGTGTAGTATTTACAGCCATACCGCCAGTTGCCGAAGTAAGAATAACCGAGCCTGTTAATGTACCTTCAAAAGCATTGTCGTTTTGAATTGTAAATGTTGATGTAGCACTGCTGCTTGACCCGTTAAAGATAACCTGTCCGGTTAGCGAGCCTCCGTTAATCTGGCTGCTTTGAATACCGGAGATAGTGAAAGATGCTGTTGTGCCATTGGCAGGTACAACAGTTGCATTTACCGTTACAGTAAATACTGTTGCGCTGCCCTCATACCCAATTGTAGGTGACATAGCCGCAAGTGATGCAATAACCGCCCCGGTAGGCACAACCTCACCATTCGGGAGTATCTTTCCGTGCTGGCCGTTATAAGAGCCGCCCGAAAATGTAACCTGGGTGTTTAACTGGGTTGAACTTAACCCTGTATTGTCAGTTCCAAAATAAATGTGGTTGCTGCCGGTCCAACCGGTAACGCTAAGTGTGCCACTCCAGGTTTCGTTGCTATTAGCAAAATAAATGCTGTTTGCGCTGCCTAAAGCCAGGGTACCATTACTGCTCCCAATGGTTAAAATGCCAAGCGGAGATACGCTGCTGCCCTGTGTAAAGCCGGTGCCAGCGCCTGTATTTAAAGTAGCGCTATTTAAAGTAATTGCTGCGCCGGCAGGAAATGCCGATGCTACACCCGCCGTAACGGTACCGCCGCCATTTACACTAAGGCCGCCCGTAAATGTATTTGCAGCGCTAAGTGTTATAGTGCCGTTGTTGCTTAATGCAAGCGCGGTTTTAGCACTAGTCCCGTCTTGTATTATCTGATTAAAAGAAGTGGTAGTTGTTTGATTTAAAGTTAAAGTGTTAGTGCCCGATGTTCCGCTATTGGTAATTGCACCCAGATTGGCAGCAACTGTGCTGTTTAATGAGGTAACAGTCACATTGCACCCATTCAAATCGAAATATCCGCCAAAGGTTGCTGTAGTATATGCAAGTGCAACACCCGCCGGTATACCGCAAATACCATTACTACCTGCGTAAATACCACCGCCGCCAGCAGTAGCAGCCATTGATACTGTGCCCGAAAATGTATTACTTGATGAGCTGGGCGGAGCTAATGTAAGATAGCCGTTACCTCCGCCTACTCCGGTCGCTACGATTAAATTGATAGGATTCGTACTGGTTATTGCACCGCTGACCGTAAGGTTACCCCCCGCTGCCTTTCCCAGTAAAGATACATTTGAACCCGTAACACCTGTAACACCAAGGCTACCCGTTATGCTTGCGGTGGCCCCTGAAGCTGTGATTATGGCAAAATCGGCTGTGCCTGTAATGCTAATTGTTGTTGGAACCGCAATAACATTAGCACTGGCTAATTGCAACGCTGATGCACTGCCACCTGAACCAACCAAAGTTAAACTGGTACCCGTTGCGCCCGTAACCCCCGTTATACCAGTACCAGTAGCACCGGCTGCACCTATAGGAAAGGTATTGCCACTAGTTGGCTGAACAGTGAGATTAACACCGGAAGAAAGATAAATAGGCGATACCAAAGTGTTGCCATTTGTACCGCATTTAAGCGTATAACCGCTGGCCGTAAAATTAGTGGCAGCTGAGGTTATTGTGCTTGAAGTTACTGTAACTGCAGCACCCGTAGCTCCTGTGGCTCCAAAATTAGCTGTATAAGCAGTAGTATTGGGCCATGGCTTAAAACCACCCAGCGTGGGAGACGTTAGCCAATTGTTCGAAGTAGTGTTCCAGTTGCCGCTACCACCGGCAAGGTTACCGGTTGTGCCCGTTGCACCCACAGCGCCATTCCAATAATACGGCGTTTGTGCATTAACCAGTTGCAAAACACAAAATAACACTAACAGAGTAAAACTTAATTTTCTCATTTCAATATGTTTAAAAGTGTGTGTAGGCATTTTTGCCGCGAGGCCACAAAGCAACGGCAAGCCCGTTACCTGAATGTTAAGCAGTAGTTAATGAAAAGAGGGATTAAAATTTTTAATATTTGCGTAACTTAAAGAGCAGCGTAAGAATTGCTTTTATTTATACGCGGGCTCCTGCTAATAGCTCTGATTATTGGCTGCTTCTAGCCGGAATTTAAAATGCCCTGGCACTAAAAGTAAATGATTTAATAACATTGAGATTGTTAAGTAATATATTTATAATTTGCACTATATACAACCAGAGGCTTGTTGCACACAATTTCAACTTTGTTTGGTTCCTTAATGAGTCAAAATAAAATATTAACGCGTTCCCGTTAAACAGCATTTTGAATCCAAAATCAGAATGTATACTGAAAACCAATACGCATTTCATCCTCCTTCCATTTTTGGGCAATATCGGGCTGCTTTAAACGTAAAGCATAGTGAAATTTAAGGGTAAGATTTGTGGGCAGGGCAAAGAAGTTGTAAGCAAAGGTCACGGTACGCTGTTGCTCACCTAAAAAAGTTCCGTTTTGTGAATAACTGCCGGCCAGGTCGCTAGGATTAAATTCATCATAACGCACTGCAACAGCCGAACGCAACAACTTGTTGTAATAATTAGCCTGCACAAGAAACCCACCATCCTTGAAGAATTTAGTATTATAATGATTCAATTGTTCAGCCAAAGGTGAACCAGGGGCCGCATAGTTATTCATCCAATCCATCTCAAATTGTGCCGAAAAGCCATGCCACATAAAGGCAGCATCTGCACCGTACGAAAGCTTTCTTCCGTCTAAAATCATATCATTACCGGTTGAGAAAACATTAACTCCTGTGCCATCGCCCGAAAAAGTGGTTTTTTCATTATATCTTATATCGGCCCCAAGACGGGCTATTGGCCGTGACAAATTGCGACGGTCTAATTCCTCCTGCCTGTAATATGCATTCGAAATTTCAATGCGGCCAAAATATTCAGGTTTCCCATTTTTATCATTAACTCCCGCCAATATCAATTCGCCATCGCCGCTACAAATGCCCGCATATATGTTAATGCGCTGGTGCCAAAAATCTTTAAAAACCATCACACCGGCATCCCTACGGCTGAAGTACGTACCGCTTGCCATGGTAGCACGAGCAAGATAAGGCGATGGAATTTTGTCCATCATCGAGCTGGGTGAAAAAGGTAGCTTAAAATAACCCGCTTTAACATTTAAGTAAGGATTCATATAAACAACATTTGCTTCAGTAAGCGGTATAGCTGTTTGGTCGGTTGGGGTGGTGGCAAAGGGTATGATATCGGCAAAGTTGATTTCTATTTCAAACTTTAATCCGCCCTTTACAAAACCCTTCATATTAAAACGCGCATCATCCAGGTCAAAAGTATTTTTCTTGTAATTGCCAGCGTTAGGGTCGCCGGTAAATTGCGGGCGATATTGATAAAAACCAATAACATACCCACTTAACTCTAACGAATTGTTGCCATTGCTAAATGTAAACTGGGCAAATGTTGCAATTGGTGCAAGCAGCGTCAGCATATATATAAATGCATATATTTTCTTCATATCTGTAACTATTATTTTGCCTATGGATTAGGGATTCTGAACTTAAATAAAGTTGCCATGTCATCGCTGACGATTAGTAGATTTCCGCTGGCATCAAAACAGATTCCTTCGGGATTAACAACCGGCAAACTCCATCTTTGCACAATGGTGTAATCGTCGGGGTTCACTTTCATCACTTCATGGTTTTCATCTCCTAAAAGCCATAAAAAATGATCGTGATAGGTTATGGACGACAGTTCAAAAAACTGTTTCATTAATGTTTGACTGGTAACCTGTAACTGCTCGTTCATTTCAATAAGCATTGCAGGTTTCTCAATCACGGCAATAAACTTTTTTTGATCGGGCAAATAAATCAAACCCTCAATACCTTTATTACGTGCTCCTGTGTAGTTGAGATAAACACTTTTCTTCAACTTAAAATTCGATTCATCCATTATATCAATGCGGCGCATACTTTCATCTACAGCATAAATCATGTTATCTTTGGTGCAGATAGCTTCATAATCGCTTCCATCCCATTGGGTATGCCTTACCACCTTACCGTTGCTATCCGTTTCAGCTATGCTTCCACGATTACTGACTATATAATAATGACCAGGGTTTGCGCTTGTAAGGCAAATATCAGATGGCTCATCAATACTAAGTTCATGATGAAAATAGGGTTTTAAGTTGGGCGTCTTTTTTACGCTGCACATTAAAAGCAGCAATATAATCGGGAAGTATTTTTGCATAACGTATTTTTATAAATGATTCGCCGCACCTGGTGTAGGAACAGAAAAATTGGTCCATGTAGTTCCCCCGTTCGGATATCTGCCTTCGCTTATATTGCTGTTTTGAGGCCCGAACGGATGCCATGTAAGAGTGTCGAAAGCCCCTGATGTTTTTTTTCTGAACAAGCCAATAAACTCACCGGTTTTGCTTAACCCAAAGTTGGTGTGAATTTGTGTAGTAATACGGGCAGAATCGTCGCAAAACAGCACCAGGTAACCTTTTGCAGGTATGCTAAGGTTGTTGATAGTAAACTTATCGGGCATTGTGCTATCATCGGTAATGTAATAGTTGGTACGGGCAAAGTTAACTTCCGAATCGCTTGTATTGTATAACTCAACCCAATCGGTAGCTATTCCAAACTCGTTGGGTAGAACCGAACCGGTTGCTACAAATTCATTTACCACCACGCCACCGCTAGTGTCCAGCCCCGTAACATGGTCCTGAAAATACTTTATATTATCAAGCCTTGGCTTTATACAACTTTGAGTAAATAACATTCCCAATAAAGCCAACACAAACAAAATAATCTTCGCTTTTTTCATACTATATATTCAATTTTAAAATCGAAAATAAATTTGCAGGTAACCACGAGCTTAAATAAACAGTTGTCGAAAGCTATTTTTAAAATCAATTTCAGAAGCCGGCAAATTCCTTAACGCGTTACAATAACCTTTTGACTTTCGTTTCCTTGTTCAGCTACCAACGTTACTACATAACAACCGGCGGACATGCCGCCCGACATTATTTCCATTTGAATTCGTGTAGCAACCGAAGGCGTTGATGTAAAAACCACTCGTCCCATCATATCCGTTACCTGTACATGGCAGGTCTGTTCAGTTTTAAGAGTTGCATCTAAATACAGATTATCGCCTAAAGCATAAACAATAAATTTCTCGGTAAGCGCAGCCTCACTAATGCCGGTTGGTTGGGCAACTGTAAAGCAATTTGTAACGGTGCATGTGTGCGCATCGGCTACTGTTACGCAATATTGTCCGGCAGATAACGAAGTATTATCAGCCCCGCTGCCACTAGTCCAGGCATAAGTATAACCCGTAGTCCCCCCCGAAACTGCAAGTAGAATTGCACCATCAGTGGCTCCAAATGAACTTGCATTGGTAACGGTACCGACAACAGAGATCGAGTCGGGTTGAGTTACAACACCCTGAGCTGTTGCTGAACAGCTGTTGCTATCAGTAACCGTAACTGCATAGGTAGCAGCACTAACATTCGATATGCTTTGCGATGTGGAGCTATTACTCCAGCTAAAAGTATAAGGAAGTGTTCCTCCGCTTATCGATAAACTTACAGCTCCATTGTTTTCCGCATAGCAATTTACGTTGCCTGATGTAATGGTTGGAGCCAATGCTGCAGGCTGGTTTACGTTTATTGAGTTAGTGAGGGTGCAGCCTCCATTATCAGTAACGGTAACTATATAGCTGGCAGCAGTAAGCCCCGTTTGAGGCTGATTGTTATTACCGGTACTCCAGGCGTAATTGTAGGCTGGGGTACCTCCAGTTGCCGTTACAACAATGCCACCATCGCTGCCGCCGTAACATTTTACATTAGTTACAGTAATAGATAGGCTCATGTTGCCCGACTGCGATACAATGGCAGATTGGCTCGCAGTGCAATGCGCTGCATCGGTAACCGTAACCGTAAATGTAGCTGCACTAAGCCCGGTAATGTTTTGGGTGGTGGCCAGATTGCTCCAGGAATAGGTGTCAACACCGGTTCCACCGCTAACTGCAATGCTTACAGCACCTGTGTTACTTCCGCCGGTACAAGGTAAATTGGTAACAGTAGGAACTATGCTTATGGCCGTAGGTTGCGAAACCGTGGCCGATGCTGTGGCCGAACACGAGTGGCTATCGGTAACCGTAACGTTGTAGTTTCCATTATCAACTGATAATAAGTTCGGTGATACCGAATTATTAGTCCAACTATATGTATAAGCTGAGGTTCCACCTGAAACTGTAAGGGTTACAGCACCATCAGTGCCACCATTGCAGGTAACATTAGTTCCGACAGCAACAACACTAAGCACATTGGGTTGCGTTACCGATGCGCTGGCCGAAGCCGAGCAACCACCCGCATCAGATACAGTTAGTGTATATGAACCAATTGACAGATTATTAATGTTTTGGGTTGTAGCATTGCTACTCCAACTATATGTGTAAGGATTTGTTCCGCCATTAATAGTTGCCGCAACCGCGCCATTACCTGCACCGTTGCAGCTTAAGTTTGTGGCCAAAACGCTGGCCTGTAAGGTCACTGGACCTGTAGTTCCCGGGGCAAAAGCAATCCCCCTTATTACGGTGTTAGTAGCAGGCGTAACTAATTGGTTTAAGCTGCCCGTTATTGTTTGATTGTAACCGCTTGTATCCTTTAGGTTATAAACACCGCCAGTACCGCTTATAAAAAGCTGGGTACCCTTGCACGTGGCATAACCGGTAATTCCTCTTAATCCCAACTGGCTGCTTATGTTGCCATTTGATACCCAGTTACCGTTAACAAGCGAGTATTTTAAAATTCCTGCGTTTGTAGTACTACGGTCATCGCAAATATATACTACATCAACACCGGGCGTATTAGGATCTAAATCAAAAAAGTAAAAACCATAGGCTGATGATGCCGTGTCAGCGCCAGGCATACCTGCCAGATTAACACTAGTTTGAGCAGAAGTAACCGGAATACCCGTACCAATCGAATTGATGCCGTGAAATGATGAGCTACTTGAAGAAGCATATAGCTGACCATCAAAAATATTAATAACCCGGGTACTTGAAATAGTTGAACTGATATCAACCGGTGAACTTGTAAATGACCCGGATGGAAGATACCAGCTCCCACCCGATGTGCCAGAGCCAGCACCTGAGCACCAAAAAGCAGTTCCGTCATTGGTAACGGCTCCCCTGATATTATTTTTTTTGTAAGCACTGCCAACAAAAAAGCCAGTACTTGTATTAACTGTGCCATTAGCGCTAACCGTTGCAACAGTTCTGTTGGTGGTTGAATCTGACGCCACCGAAGCAAGGCCCGGCGCTGCGTCATAACCTGCCAAGGTCAGTAATTGGCCGTTAACCGATAGCACAACGCTGCCTTCCGAACTAGCGGTACCACTCAGGGTTAAACTATGATTATTTCCGTTAAGGGCGGTCGGCAAGGCAACAGATTGGACGAAGGTTCCTGAGCGAGTATACTCATCCAAAAAAATTGCAGTCGCTGCACTTGATAAGGCGGCGGAACCGGTTCCCACTCTTACAACTACCAGGTTTCCGGGAGTGAAATTGCCGGCAACTAATATGCATGAAATAAACGTGAGGAATAGTGTGCACAGCTTTTTCATTGTCGGTCAATTTAAAGCGCGAAGGTGCCGATGCGGTGTTGATTTAATAACAACCTAATGTGAAGGTTATATTAAGGATGGCTTATCCTCTAAATTTTCGGTAAGAATATATTAACAATAAATGTTACGTCGTGTCAAAATCCATTTTATTAAGGTCAACACAAACTCGGTGGAGATGCGTTGAATATTTAATTTCCAATTAACATTTCGGCTACACATGTTTTAATGCTTACTGGCCAACAGATTATAGCCAAAGAATTGTATAACGCAGATATAAAGATTGAAATGAATGCTTTTGGGAATATCACTTTCTTAATGCGAAGCGCTTTTAATTTTCTCCTCAATAACACTAAATAGCGAAGGGTCAATATTGCAACCTAATTGCCTGGCCTTAATTGCGTCATCCAACGCAAGTTGATATTTTTCCACCGCAAAATATGATGCACCCCTGTTATTATAGGCCTGTCCGTAATTCGGGTTAATTTGAATGGCAGAGTCGTAGTCGTTTATTGCTTTATCGTATTCCTTAAGCATATGATAAGCAGTACCACGATTTTTAAATGCTTCTGCATAACCGGCGCTAATTTGAATGGCGGCACTAAAATCCCTAATGGCCTCTTCCTTTTTTTCAAGCGCAAGGTTTGCACATCCACGGTTGTTATAAGCTTCCGCATAACCGGGTTTAATGCGCAAGGCCATATTATAATCATTTATTGCCTCGTTGTTTTTACCAACGGCACGATAAGCGTTCCCGCGATTGAAATAAGCTTCGGCATTAT
>CAIOTH010000060.1 GCA_903861145.1 uncultured Bacteroidota bacterium
CCCGCAGTTACCACCGGCGCCGGGTTTACCGTAACGTTGGTGGTGGCTGTTGCTGTGCAACTATGATTGTCAGTAACCGTTACGTTATAAGCCCCGCTCATGGCAACTGTTGCGTTGGCTATGGTCGGGCTTTGGCTGGCACTGGTAAAAGCATTCGGTCCGCTCCAGCTATAATTTGCGCCGCCAACGGCATTAAGGCTAATAGTTGTGGTAACACAATAAGGGCCGGTATTGGTGGCAGTAGGCACCGGTAGGGGGTTCACCACAACAGTTGTAGTTGCCGTGCCGCTACAACCGTTGTTATCGGTAGCAGTTACATTATAGGCACCAGCCAATGCCGCCGTAGCCGCGGGGAAAGTTGGGTTTTGGCTGGCACTGGTAAAAGCGTTAGGCCCGCTCCAGGTATAATTGGTTCCACCGGCAACGTTTAAAGCAACGGGGTCACCGGCGCAGTAAGGGCCGGTATTGGTGGCCACCGGGCTAAGGTTGCTGGTAATAGTTACCGATGTGGTTGCTGTTGCGGTGCAGTTACCCGCCCCGGTTACCGTAACCGTATAATTACCCGCCATGGCTAAAGTGCTGTTGGCAATTGATGGATTTTGTTGTGCGCTGGCAAAGCCGTTAGGCCCGCTCCATGCATACGTTCCCCCTCCGCCGCCATTTAACTGAACCGTTGACTGCACACAGTAAGGCCCTGTATTGGTTGCCGTTGGCACCGGTGCCGGGTTTACTGTAACGTTAACTGTTGCGGTAGATGTGCAACCGGTGGCAGTTATAGTAGTTGTAACGGTGTAAGCCGTGGTTACCGGGTTGGCCGTAACATTGGTAAGCGTTACCGTTGGGTTGGCCGCCGTTGGGCTGCTAAGCCCTGTTGTTGGCGACCATGAATAAGTATTACCTGCCGTAGAAGCTGCACCAATACTTGCATTACCGCCCGAGCAGAACGAAACAGCCGCCCCGGCATTTGACGTTGGCAAAGGTTCTGCAGTTACCGTGGCCGATGCAGTTGCCGAACACAAATTGGCGTCAACAACAGTAACGGTGTATGAACCTGATGGAAGATTGCTTATTTGCCCGGCATTTTGACTGTTTGATGACCATGTATAAGTGTACGGCCCGGCATTACCCACCGGTGTTGCAGTTACCGAGCCTGCGCTGGTACCGGTGCAGGTAGGTGTGCTGGCCATGTTAGGAGGGCAGCACGAAACCATAGCCAAAAAGTTAGTGGCAGGGTCGTTCGCACAACCGGTATTCGACCATGACCCCGATTCCCCATCACCCGATGTAGTTACTTTCACCGATAAGCTTGCACCGGGGTTGCAGCCCGGCGAAACAGTAATAGTCCAGCAAAAATCCCATTGGTTGGCCGGTGGGGTAACTACAAGTCCCGGGTTCGCTATTCCATCGCCAAAATTATTGCCCGGGTTACCATCAGCATCCGATGTGCAGCCATTGGGTATGCCCGTAATAGCATTTTGCGTATAAACCCCGTTAAAGTAAAAACCCGCAGGCCATGCCACACCGGTGGCCGAACTGGTTGTTCCGGCGGGGTAGTAGGTCCAGTTTCCGCAGGTTGGTATGGTGCCACCCCAGTTAGCCGATGTTTCAAGATAAGGTGGTGGGGCAGTAGTGGTTAGCGAAGCCAAATTCCAACCCGGCCCAAATGCCATTTGCACTCCGTGCAGCCAGTTGTTGTTGGTTTGTGTCCATTGGTCAATGTGAAAGCAAAAGTTAACGGTTTGCCCTGGTTGGTACGTGCCGTTAACCGGTAGTGGTGTTGCAGTAAGGCTGGCCGAGTTTAAACAATCGGCGCAATCCTGGTAGGCTTTAACGTTAAGGGTAAATGTTCCGGTTTCGCCGGTGTTGCCGCTTATTTGTATGTAATAAGTTTGCCCCGGCACCAGTCCGCTGCCCACATTTAACGTGGCAGTATTTGCTGCGCCTACAATACAGTTTACACCGGTTAGCGAACCACAGGTAGTACCATTCCACAAAGCAATATTGGGGTTAGCCAGTGTGCCACCCGATACCGTTATAACCACACCATACCCGTTGGTTGGTGCTACAAACAAATACCACACATCAACCGCCGGCGAAGCCATATTGCAACCCGATAGTGAGGTATATGGGTTTGACCCTGTTACACCTACTGTAGTCCCCGCCTGGTTAACAGCCGTGCCGTATTTTATGCCCGTGCCACAGTTGCCCGGTGCCCCTAAAGTGCCCAACGAGACCGCAGTGGTGCAATTATTCTGCCCAATTACAAGGCAAGTGCTTAAAACAAGTAAGGCTGTAATAAAATTTTTCATTTCAGTTGGTTTCTATACGTCACAAATTCTTTCCCGTAGGGCAGGTAGTTCGAAAAACTGGTATAGCTTGGTAGAGGGTGGTTAAACTATCCGGTGTGCTTTCAAAATTGCCTGACGGCTTTGTTGTAATCTTAACAACAAATTTATGCAATGATAATGATTAATACATATGATTTTCAGCAGCGTAGCCCTCTCCCGCGGTGTTGGTTGAAATGACAAAATAAGATGAGAGAAGGGCGACTTAGTTAGAGGCGAACAGCAATGGCCTTTAGCGGAGTTATTTATTGAAACAGAAGTGAAGGCCTATTCAACGCTTGTAGCGGATTTTCTGCATCCTTATCCTTCAATTGCTTTAAGGCGCAAAAATTTCCTGATAAACTCCGAGTAATAGCTACACTGACTGGTAAACGTTAACTTGCTAATAATTAGGAAGGCAACAGCGGTTGCCACTAAATAATAATCAAAATGCTCAATTCCATTAAGAGTAAGATTGAATCCAATTAATTTCAAAAGCAAAGATAAACCGAGATAACCAATAAATGCACCATACACAACCGCCTTTAAAACAGAGCTTACGGTGTATGTTATTTCAACCATTGTATCGGTGTCTTCCCTAACGTCACCCAACATAGTTATTTTGAAATTTTGGCGGCTACCTAAAATCGGGGTTAAACTGAATTTTGAAGAATATACTTTCCCTGCAAAACGATCTCCCGCGGCATCTTTACTTTTAACTAATGCAGTTAATTTCTCCTCTATTTCCGTGGCTTTCAACCCGGATTTATAGCAAACCTTTTTTTCAAATAATAAATCCCTCATGCTGATTGTTCGCGGTTACTCAAATCTTTCACAGCCCGGCTTTGAATTGTAAATTAAATTAAGATTTGACAACTTTTAAAAAGTTGTCAAATCTGCCCTGCAATTACCCATTCACCAACCCCTTCACCTTCGTTCCAATCAACTCTATCGAGCGCATTAGTTTTTCATGCGGCAAATTAGCGGCATCCATCTGGAATGTAACCCGGGCAATACCGCCTAAAGCATCGCTGTGGCGCTTTATCTTTTCAGCAACATCTTCGGGGCCGCCAATCATGTAAGCGCCCAAAGGCCCTGCCTGTGCATCAAAACGCGCCCGGGTCATAGGTGGCCAGCCGCGTTCTTTGGCAACGCCCTCGCTCATAGCCGCCGCAAAGCTGGGGAAGAACTCATTAACCGCCTGCTCGGTAGCATCAGCCACATAACCAAAAGCATGCATGCCCACTATAAGCTTTTCTTCGGGGTGCCCTGCTTGTCGCCCTGCTTCGCGATATAAATCAACCAATGGCTTAAAGCGGTATGTTTCGCCGCCAATAATGGCAACCATCAACGGCAGCCCAAGCATCCCTGCCCGCACAAACGATTCAGGCGTTCCACCCACTCCCAGCCAAATAGGCAACGGGCTTTGTAAAGGCCGGGGATACACTGGCTGGTTTTTCATTGCCGGCCTGTATTTTCCGTTCCATGTTACAAACTCGTTATCGCGTATTTTAAGTAAGAGTTCCAGCTTTTCGGCAAACAAGGCATCGTAATCATTCAGGTTAAGTCCGAATAGGGGATAGGCCTCAATAAACGAACCGCGTCCCACCACCATCTCAGCACGCCCCTGCGATACAATATCCAGCGTAGCAAAATTCTGAAACACCCTTACCGGGTCGGCGGCACTTAAAACGGTTACCGCACTGGTAAGTCGTATTTGTTTGGTGCGCCCTGCGGCTGCCGAAAGTATAACCACCGGTGCCGAGTCTAAAAACTCCTTGCGGTGATGCTCTCCAATACCAAAAATATCCAACCCTACTTCATCGGCCAGCACAATGCGTTCAAGCA
Organism: uncultured Bacteroidota bacterium; assembly: GCA_903861145.1. GTDB lineage: Bacteria > Bacteroidota > Bacteroidia > Chitinophagales > LD1 > Bog-950. The sequence continues at coordinate 4,173 of CAIOTH010000060.1, forward strand.
ACTGTGCCATGGCATCTTTGGTGTTAAAGTTCTTGTTGGTGTTATTATCAAAGCGTGCGGCAAAACTATCTATCCCTATCTGCATAAAATTATGGGTTATGGTAAATCATTTAATTCAACCTACTACAAATGTAACTGCCTTAATGTTTTCAAAACAACCCAAAATAACTTCTTTAAACGCAAAAATCTATAATCCCTATTCGTAATAATATCTGCAAATAAACAATGCATTTCTTTGTGGTCTTTGTGCTGTATTTACTTAGTGCCCTTTGTGTTAAATGGCGTTTTTGTATTTCGCCTTTTCTCTCTTTGTTTATTGAGAGAGGGATGGTGGCCGTTAAAATTTTGAATCCCCGCAAATGCGTGTATTTTCGTTTCCTCAACATTTAAACCTATGGCCAATAAAGAAGCAATGGTATTAAGCGATACCTTTCAAAAAACGCGCGACCTTACCCGTTGGTACCTAAGCCTGCTTAAAAACAGCGACCCGCTTAAACAGTGGGAAGTAAATGGGCAGCGCTTAAACAGTATTATCTGGCTTGCATCGCACATTACCTGGGCCGAAAACTTTTTAATACTAAAAGGCACCGGTGGCCGGTTGGTTGAGCTTGATTGGATTGAACACTACAACATTAGTAGTAAAGGCGATTTGCACCATGCCGAGCACAACATGAAAACCGTAATGGAAGCCATGAAAGAGGTGCACGAAAAAGCGATGGCACAACTGCTTACCATTACCGATGAAGATATGGATACCGAAAATGCGCTGGGCTTTGGTTTTGGAGGTATTAAAACCAAACGCATAATAGTGCAACATGCCATACGCCACGAGGCCATGCACACCGGCCACTTAAGCTGGCTTTGCAAAATAAATAAAGTAGAAACTGTATAATCATAAACACAAGATGACAAAGTATTATCACCTCCTTTTTTGCGCGCTCATTTTATGCTCTTTTAAACCGGCCAACGCTGCCACCCAAGAGCAGATTGCTGCCACATCTAAAAAAGTAAATGATTTTTTGGATAAGAAATTCGACGAAGCTGTAAAGAGAAATCCCGAAATGGCTTCAACCCTCGGCCTTAAAATTAACTATGGCGAATGGAGCGACCGCAGCGATAATTTTGCCCGCCAGGAACTAGCCAGGGAAAAATACAACGTGGTGAACCTTAAATCCAATTTCGATTTATCAGCGCTCGATGCCCAAACTGCACTCAGCGTAAAAATGTACCAAGAGGACATTCAGCGCCAGGATGAAGGCCTTACCTGGATTCGTTATAACTACGAAGTTAGCCAACTAGGTGGTGTGCACGATGACCTGCCTGCATTTTTAGTAAACGTACATCGCATAGATAGCCTGAGCGATGCCTTGAATTATATTTCGCGCCTTAAAAAAATGGGGAATGTTTTCGACCAGGTAATTGTAAACCTTAAAGCAAGCGAAGCGCTGGGCGTAATGCCCCCCTTCTTCACTTTTAAATATGTTACCGACGATATTAACGGCTTTATTACCGGTGTAGATAAAACCGACGAGAGCAACGTTTTGCTTACCGATTTTACTACCAAACTTGAAAAACTGAACATTGAAAAATCCGAAAAAACCAAGTTGGAAGCCGAGGTTGCAAACATTTTAAAAACAGATGTAAAAGCAGGCTATCAACGATTGTTAGCCTACTGGCTATCGCTTGAACCTAAAGCAAAAGCCAAAGGCAGCAATGGTATTTGGGATTTACCACGCGGTGGCGAATACTACACATACATGCTGCACTACCATACCACTACTAATATTACTCCGGACCAGGTTTTCGAGACCGGGCAAAAAGAGGTAGCACGCATACACAACGAAATGCGCGAAATAATGAAGAAGGTGCATTTTAAAAGCGATTCGCTGCAACAGTTTTTTGCCTTTATGCTTAGCGACCCGCAGTTTAAATACAGCAACGATGATAATGGCCGTGCCAAACTTTTAGCCGATGCCAATTTGTATATAGATAGTATGCGCGTTAAACTGCCATTGTTGTTTGGCACGCTGCCAAAAGCGCCGCTGGTAGTAATGAAGGTTGAAAAATTTAGAGAGAAAAGCGCCGCCGGTGCCTTTTATGAAGACCCTGCCGAAGATGGCTCGCGCCCCGGAAGGTATTACGTAAACACCTATAACATGGATAACGAGCCGCGCTTTCAAATGGAGGCATTAACCTGTCACGAAGGCATACCCGGCCACCATATGCAAATTGCCATTGCGCAGGAGCTACAGGGCGTTCCTAAATTCCGTCGGCACGAACTTTACACCTCGTATGTTGAAGGCTGGGCTTTGTACTGCGAAAAACTAGGTAAAGAAGTGGGAAAATATCAAGACCCTTACTCCGATTTCGGCCGTCTGTCAATGGAAGTTTTCCGCGCTGCTCGTCTTGTAGCTGATGTAGGTATTCACTACAAACACTGGACCCGCGAACAGGCCATTAATTATTTTGTAGAGAACACAGCTAACGCCAAAGGCGATATTGATAACGAAATTGAGCGCTACTTTATTTGGCCCGGCCAGGCAACTGCTTACAAAATAGGCATGCTAAAAATCCTCGAGCTTCGCGAAAAAGCCAAAGCCCAACTTGGCCCCAAATTCGACATCCGCAAATTTCACGATGTAGTGCTAACCAACGGCGCTGTAACACTTAATACTCTAAGCGAGTTAGTGGATGCCTACATAGCAAAAACGAAGGCGGAGTAATAACAGAAAATTGAATAAAGGCTGTATAACGTAAAGGCTGCAAAGAATGTATTCTTTGCGGCCTTTGTATTTAACCTTTGTGGCCTTTGCGTTAAATTGCCTTTGGTATTAAGTATTATTTCACCCGCATATAAATAGCCACCTGCGGTATTGCCGTCGAAAAAGTATCAACCGGTGCTATAGTATCGAACACCAGCGGCCGCGTTGGGTCAACTTCCGGCGGTATCTGCATAGCTACCAGCTTGTAGTTTCGCTTATAGTTTATAAACCATTTATACAACTTGCTATCCTCATACATTCCTCCCCCAAAAGTTGCATACGATGAATACACAAGTATTGGCGGATTACTCTGTTCAATCTGCGCAATGTATTCATCAACCATCTGCCCGGCGTATTTTTGCTTCTCAAAAAACGGGTACAAATAAATATAGCCGGATGCCGACCTGCGTTGCGATAAAAAGAAAAACTGTGGCTCTTGTCCAATCTCCGCAACCCGGTCGCCGGGTTTAGTGTGCTGCTTAATGTAACCCGCTATTTCAGCCGATATATCAAAAGGGTTGTAGGGATACACATTATGAGACACCACGCTTAACGGTTGCGTAAAGAAAATACCCCGCTGCAAAAACATAAAAAAGAAAACATTCACTACCAAAATAGCCGATAGCGTGGCATAACCCCACCGGTTACTATATCGCTCGTAAACTAAAAACGAGGTATAGGTAAACAGCAAAGTAAGCACCGGTGTAAGAATTAAAAAGTAATGCCGCCTAAAATACAAGCCCTGCGCCACCGCCCACACCGACATTACCAGCAAAAGCCCTAAAAATAACCTCGTTTTTAAATTGCCTCCGCGCACAAACAAGCCGGCCACTGCTATAAAGCTACACAGGCATAGCACCGGTGTAAGCTCAAAATAAACGCTCATAAACCGGTAAACATTAATTGCACCTTGCGCCCAGTGCGCCAAGCCCACATAAGCTTTGGCGTAAATTATGGTCAGGTAATAAAAGCGGTCCCAAACGCCGGCATGCCATAGGTAAAATATGGTTATAAACGCCGGTATTGCTACGCCAATGCCATAAGCAAACAAATATTTAATTGCGCTGCGTCGGTGCTCGTAAATCAACCAAATTCCACCGGCCAGTATAAACAAAAAGGCATGCTGTTTCATTAAGCACGCAAGTGATGCTGCTGCCCCGGATATAACCAGGTAAGCCATCGATTTCTTCTCGCTGCCCCGGTATAAAAAATAAATGGAGGGCACTAAAAACGCCACCAAAAAATGCTCAGCCTTTGCCAGTTCGCCAAACAACGCGGGGGCAAGGTTAAACAGCATAAATACCGTGGCGGCCATCCAACCGGCTGCGGGGTTAATAATACGGCGGGCCAGTAAAAAAATAAACCCTGCGGCTATTAGTTGAAGCACAAGCGTTACATATCTCGGCGCAGCAATATTTTCACCCAGCAACTCATACGACGCCGCATACATAAAATACGTACCCGGAAACTTCATGTTATAAATTTCCTGGTAAGGCGGCACGCCCTGCGTTATCAGTTGCCCTGCGTATGCAAACTCGCCCTCATCGCGCTCGTAAGGCATATTGGCCAAATGAAACCTGATGCTAACTATTAATAGTATAGTAGCAATGCAGATTATCTTGTATAAGCGGTTACTCATGCCCATTTCAAACGCAATATAAATACTTCGGGCTTAAATCGAAGAAAGGGTCTACTGCTCCACTCGCTGATAAATCTTTATCTGCGGGGCGCGCAATGGTAGCGTGTCCATCGGCGTAATAGTATCGAATACTGTAAAGCGCTCGTTGTCCGCTTGGGGCGTATACAAACCAACCAGCCGATAATTCTTTTTAAAGTCGTTAAACCATCCAAGCAGTCTTTCGTGCTGCGTATAATTATCATCAAACACCGAAACTGACGTGTAAACCAACATGGCGGGCTTGCAAGCCTCGCTTTGGGCAATAAATTCGTCGTTCATCATGCCGTTAAACTTTTGCTTTTCCAACAGCGGGTAAATATAAATGTAACCCGATGCCGACCGCCTTTGCGATAAAAAGAACAACTGCGGTTCAACCCCCACCATGCAAACCCGGTCGTTGGGTTTAGTATGGCGCTGTATATATGACGCCACTTCTCCCGAAACTGCAAACGGCGAACCGGGATACATCTCTTCACTAAGCTGTTTCGGCGATTCAACAAAAAATGAATTGAAATGATATCCCACAAAAAACGCAGCATTGGCAATTACAAAAAATACCAGCATTAAATAACGCCGCTGTAGGTTAAAGTAACCGGTCAGCAGAAAAGCCGCATTGGCAAACAACAACGAAAACAAAGGCAACGTCATTAAAAAATAATGCCGCCTAAAGTAAAACCCCGGGCAAACCACCACCGCCGAAGCCACAAATAGCAGTAGCAAAAAAAGCTTCTCCTTTCGCTTAATAGTAGGAAGCAATAAGCCCACAATTCCAACAATAGTAAACCAAATAAGCACCGGCGATAACTGGCTGATGAGCGACTGTTGAAACTTTACCGGCCTTACCCCTTTGTGCACCGGCACAACGCCAATATACTCGCGTGCATATTGTATCGTCAAAAAATAAAACCGGTACCAAACCCCGGCGTGCCACAAGTAAAATGCCATCAGCACAACCGGTAAAATGCCACCGGCTGCATAGGCAAATAAATAATTGAGCGATTTTGTTTTACGGATGTATAACACCCAGGGCACTGTTGCCAGCACAAAAATAAATGCATGCTGTTTCATCAGGCAGGCCGTAGCCAGCAGCAACCCCGATATAACAAGCCCCGGCAACCATTCCTCCTCAACACCCTTATATAAAAAGAAGAGTGATGGCACTAAAAACGCCACTACAAAATGCTCGGTATTGGTTTGAGTGCCCTGAAAGGCCAGTGTAAGGTTAAACAACAAAAAAAATGCGGCGCCCACCCAACCGGCTAGCGGGTTAATAACGCGCCTTGCCAGTAAAAAAATGAAACAAGCGCCAACCAGTTGTGCCAGCAAAATAAAATAGCGCGGTGCAGCCACGCTTTCGCCAAACATTTTAAACGATAGCGCATACATAAAATACACGCCTGGAAATTTCATATTGTAAACCTCCTGGTAAGGGGGCACACCCTTAAGCAACAGTTGCCCGGCGTAGGCATATTCGCCCTCATCCCGCTCAAAAGGCACATGTGCCAGGTGCAGGCGTATGGCAACTACCAGCAGCACAATAAGCACGCACGTAATTCTGTAAAAGTTTTTGCCCGCTGTTTCAGTCATTTCAAACCCAATAATAGCATTTTTGATGGCGAGCAGGGTTGGCTCCCTGGCTACCCCTTAATAGGTATTCTAAAAATATTTCAATTCTTTACAATTCCGTGACACATGGCTGAATACCGGTGCTTATATTTACATCACAATTAATAATGATTAAACGAGCCACTATGAAAAAACGTCTTCTCCTCGCTAAGCCCCTGTTTATCGTTTTATTACTAGCGGCAAATTTTGCTATACTCCCTGCGCAACGTATTCTTTACCTCAACTCAAATAACGTAAACGCAGGCATCGGTGTTGAAGGTAATTTATTCACCCAATACGATTCGCTCTCAGCTGGGGGAAGGTTCGAGTCGCCAAAAGGAAGCGGAATAGAAGCCATCTTTGCCCAATCGCTATGGATTACGGCGCGCGATGCCAACGATAGCCTATACTGCGCCGCCAACCGGTATTGGGATTACGGGTATGATTTTTTCGATGGCCCCATTGCTACTACTTACGACAGCATTTACGACCACTATTATAAAAGAGTTTGGAAAGTAACTCAGCAACAGATTGCACAATTTCGCACGCTAACTTTTCCGACCACGGCTAATTTGGTGGATACTGCCATACTACACTGGCCGGGCAAAGGCAACCCATCTGTACTAGGCGATTTTGGCGTAAACATAAACTCAGCACTTGCGCCTTTTGTTGATGTAAACGGCAATGGTATTTACGACCCTCTACAGGGCGATTACCCCGGCATTTGCGGCGATGAGGGTTTGTTTTTTGTGTATAACGACGCACGCGGCCCGCACACACAAAGCAATGGTAAAGCATTGGGTATTGAGATAAGAGGTATTGCAAACTCGTATACCGACTCTACCTCAGTTGCGCCTTACGCTAAGCGCGCTATTAACAATACCATTTTTGTGCAATACGAAATCGAAAATAAATCTACCGTTAACTATACCTCGCTTGATGTAGCTAATTGGGTAGATGAAGATTTGGGCTGCTTTGATAACGACTATGTTGGTTGCGATACAGCACGAAGCCTGATGTTTGCCTACAACGGCACCCTGATGGACCCTGATTGTGCACCCGAAAAAGGCTATGGCACCCTACCCGTTGCACTGGGCATAAAAATGCTGAACCAACCTATGAATGTGTTTGGGTATTTCACTGGCCAGGGTGCAAGCAGCCCTTCAGTTTCCGACCCTATTACAGCGCCACAGTACCGCAATTACTGCGAGGGGTTTTGGATTGATACCGTACCGTTTACCGTTGGTGGTAACGGTTACAACGGTGTGGACCCCACCAAATTTATTTTCCCCGGCGACCCGAATATTGCTAACCAATGGTCGGAGGTGCAGACACATGATGTACCAGGCGATAGAAGAATGTTTGGAGGTACCATGCACCAAACTTTTAACCCCGGCGAGATTAAGCACTTTGATTATGCCTTCTTCACCTCCTTCGATTCCTCCTCCGACCATTTTTCGATTGTAGATACTCTAAAGCGCGATGCCGATGTTATTAATACCTTTTACTATGATAATATCCTTCCGTGCCAGGCGCAGCATGTATCGGGTATTGCCCCCGTGCCCAACAATAACCAGTTCACTGTCTCCATCTACCCCAACCCCGCCAACAACAATATAACCATCGAATCAACCGATAACATACAAACCATCCAGTTAATGGATATAGAAGGGCGCGTGCTGCTGCACAAAACCATTGGCGCAACAAAAGCATTGATACCAGTTAACACTTTGGCCAAAGGCGTTTACCTGTTGAATGTGCAGGGTGTTGGTACTTCGGTGATTAGGAAGATAGTGGTAGAATAGGGTGTGTTCAGGTGCGCATGTGTTCACGTGTTCATGTAAATACAAAGTTTCGTCATTGCGAGGAGGCTTTGGGACGAAGCAATCTGGTATTTGATTTTGGCCTAATTGCCAGTGATTGTTAAGTTATATTTACAATATATAAATAGGCCATGAAAGCTATATCTCCAATATTAAAGACTCTTGTTGCTGTTGTAGTTTTAGTGGCCGGTAGCG
>CAIOTH010000061.1 GCA_903861145.1 uncultured Bacteroidota bacterium
ATATACTTTGGCACCCATGGTGGCCAGCACGGCTGCCTGGTAACCACTACCGGTGCCTATTTCCAATACTTTTTCTTTCGGGCTTATCTGTAGTGCTTCCGATTGATAGGCTACGGTATAGGGTTGAGATATAGTTTGCCCTTCTCCTATCGGGAAAGCTTTATCCTCGTATGCATGGGTCTCGAAAAATATGGTGTCGTTACCAAAAAACAGGTGCCGGGGCACGGTTTCAATGGCACTTAACACATTTTTATCGGTAATTCCTTTATCGCGTAATTGTACTGCTAATTCTTTTCTGAGCCCTTTATGCCGGTAGCTGTCTATCTGATTCATCTGTAGGCGTAAAGCTAACGAAAAGATATTGTTTACTGTAAAGGTCAAATCGCAACATTTTATAGATTTACCGCCACAAAATAGAGCGATGAGTAAAATAAAATTCGGAACGGACGGCTGGAGAGCGATTATTGCTAAAGACTTTACGGTTGATAATGTACAGCGCGTTGCCAAGGCAACTGCCGATTGGACAAAGAAACAAGATGCCAATGCAAAAATTGTTTTGGGTTACGATTGCCGCTTTGGAGGAAGCTTGTTTTGCAGCGCTGCAATAAATGTTTTTTGCAGTAATGGAATAAAAGTGTTTTTCGATAAGCACTTTGTTACTACCCCAATGATTTCGTTAGCCGCCCGCGACCTGGGTTGCGAGGTAGGTGTAATAATAACTGCCAGTCATAACCCTCCTGATTACAATGGTTACAAACTTAAATCGAAGCATGGCGGTCCGCTTATTCAAAAATATGTAAGCGAAGTTGAAAGCCTGATACCGGATAGTTATGCTGCTGAAGATCACTCGTTAGAAGAATGGGAAGAACAAGGCCTTTTGGAATTTGTAGACCTTGAAACCATGTACTTTGACCATGTTGCCAACTATTTTGATTTAGAATCTATCAACGAAGCGTCGGAAATGGTGGTGGCGTATGATGCGATGTACGGTGCCGGGCAAAATATTTTTCCACGCATTATGCCCCACGGCGATTTTTTGCATTGCGAATACAATCCGTCCTTTCACGGCCACGCACCAGAACCCATAGCTAAAAACCTGAAGGAGCTGGAGAACTACATTAAAGAAATGAAGCACGTTGACCTTGGCTTTGCAACCGATGGCGACGCAGATCGAATTGGCCTTTATAATGCTTCGGGAAAATTTATTGATGCGCACCATATCATACTTATCCTAATTCATATTCTGCACAAGTACAAAGAGCAAACCGGTAAGGTTGTAATTGCTTTTTCCGTATCAGACAAGGTTAAGAAACTGTGCGAGATTTATAACCTGCCACTGGAAGTAACCAAAATAGGGTTTAAGCACATATGCGAAGTGATGCAGAATGAAAATGTTTTGGTTGGTGGCGAAGAAAGTGGCGGCATAGCAGTAACCGGCCATATACCCGAGCGCGATGGCATTTGGGATGGGCTGGTTATTATAGAGCACCTGATAAAAAACGAGCAAACCTTGCAAGAACTAATTGAAGAAGTATACGAACTGGTAGGCAAGTTTTTTTACGACCGTAACGATCTGCATTTAAAGGAAGAGCAAAAACTGCAAATTATTGCCAACTGCAAAAGTGGCATGTATAAAGAGTTTGACGGCATACCCGTAGCCAAAGTTGACGATTTGGACGGCTATAAATTTTACCTTCAAGACGAAGAAACGGTATTGGTGCGCGCCAGTGGTACCGAGCCGGTGTTAAGAATTTACGCAGAGGGCTCATCCGAAGAGCGGGTGCAAATTATACTAGAGAAAGTTAAAAAGACCTTATTGGCCTAAACCGGTTCATTAGTTATTCTTTCCGTCTTTACCAGCGGAAATTTTACCTTGCGATTAAATACAACAGATGAAGAAAATTTATTTATCCCTTTTACTTTGCGCGTTCATGGCACCTGCATCTTTTTTATGTGCGCAATGGACTACTGTTGGTAATGCAGATTTTTCAAGCCGGTATGCCGGGTCAACTTCTATCGCATTCGATAATACAGGAACACCTTACATAGCTTTTAGCGATGGTAACAATGCGGGTAAAGCAACCGTTATGAAATTAAGCGGAGGTACATGGATAGTTGCAGGCAGTGCTGGTTTTTCGTCGGGCGCAGCAACTAGCCTTACAATTGCAATTAACGGTAATAACCTTCCCATTGTAGGTTTTTCTGATGCAAGCAATGCCTCTAAGGCAACGGTTATGAAACTTAACGGCAATAATACCTGGGTCAATGTAGGCAGTGTCGGTTTTTCAGCAGGTGCCGCCTATAGTACTTCAGTGGCGGTTGATAGTTTGGGTTATCCCTATATAGCCTATACCGATGCCAGCAATGGTAGCAAAGCTACAGTAATGAAGTATAATGGCTCGTCATGGGCCAGCCTGGGTACTGCGGGCTTTAGTGCCGGTGGTGCTAGTTTCCCCAGCCTTGCCATTAAAGGTAGTACGCCTTATGTAGCCTTTTCGGATGCTACAAACACCAGTGCTATTACTGTTATGAGTTATAATGGGGCCAGTTGGATTATTACCGGCAATAGCGGTTTCGGAGGCAACGTCCAGGGGTTATCGCTCGCCGTTGATAACACAGGAACACCATATGTAGTTGGAACCAATGGTGCTACCACCGCTTATAAGCTTGAAAGCAATAACTGGACCGCGCTTGGTGGCACGGTTGCGGCAAGCGGTACACAGGCGCCGCAAATGGCTATTGACGCTAATAATATCCCTTATGTAGCATACCAGGATATAACCAATGGCAGCAAAGCTACATTGATGAAATATACCGGTTCTACCTGGCAGGCAGTTGGTAGTGCAGGTATTACACCCGGCAAGGCCTATGACATCTCTTTAGCCATAGGGCCTGGAAATGCGCCTTATGTTGGTTTTGCTGATTACACAGATTCGAACAAGGTAACATTAATGACCTATGGCGGAACGGCAGCGGTTGAAACAGTTAACGAAAATATTATTTCGCTTTACCCTAATCCGGTAAAGGCAGGCTTAACCGTAAATAGCGATAACGCCATTTTAGCTGTTATAATTTATGATTTGAATGGCAGAGTGGTGTTCGAAGAAAAGCAACCGCAATCAAACCATTTTGATATCAGCAATTTTACCAGTGGCATGTACCTGGTTAAAGTAACTACTGCTCAGGAAACACTTGTGCGTAAAATAGTAAAGGATTAAGCCAGCCCTTTTTTTGCAATAAGCAAATAGTGATTAAAAAAGAACTCCCGTTTTAATAGAACCGGAGTGCCTGTGTGCCATCCTTCCTTGTTTAGTAAATCAGCATACTCTTCCAGGTCGTACTGATGCGGGTGTAACACATCGCCGGGTACTAACCTGAATAAATATTTGAAGAATGAATAGTTGTGTGCATCTATGGAAACGATGATACTACCGCTATCCATACATAACGACCTAAGCTTTTCGAATCCCACAGTAATATCACGCACATGATTAATGGCGTTCATGCAAAATACAAAGTCGTATTTCGTACCACCGGCATCATAATCTTCTATCGTGCTTTTTACAAACTTAACGCGAGCGTAATCGGCTTGCGAAAAAAATCGTGTTTGCGTTTCGTACTGGTGCAGCAAAGGGTCAACCGCGGTAACTTTATTAAGCGGTAGTGCTATAAAAATTCCGGCGGGCCCGCATCCCAGGTCAATTACAGATTGCGATGCGTCAATTTTTATATCACCGGCAATTTTTGCAAGTAAGGTTTGCCAATAGTTTTTTTTCCATTGCAGGTACCCGGCTTTGTCCTTACCTCGCAGGTAGTTTTGCCACCAACGCAGTTCGAACCATTGTGCAATTTTCCAGCGGAGAGTCATCCCGGTTTTTTATTATTAAAATAAAGCAATAAAAAATTTGCTGCCATAAACTTTGCTCTTCACTTTCTCATCCAAAATTCTACGCGCACCGCATTTTTCCAATCATCATTTCTTTCCAATTGCTCCTTACTCAAAAACGCACCACCGGTTTCGGAAGTAGCATAATAAACACCAATCAAAGAAAAATTTTGAGAATACCGCTTCCACCACGTTTCAAAAAAACGGTATGTAGACTGATTTTGTAATTGTAGTGCCCCCGTATGATATACAAACAAGCGCGAAGGATTTGACGAAACCTGTTGAATATATTCCTCCGTCATTTCCCGGGCGTAAGGTTGAAGCTCGAAAAGAGGATAATTATATATATACCCTGAGGCCGCAATATGCCGGGAGTAGAACAGCAGCTCTGGTTCGTTCGAGAATAAACTTAACCGGTCACTTTCGGGTATAAGGCTGTCAATATGACGCGCTACAACCGGCATATCGGCAAACAGCGAGTAGCGGTAATGGTTTTTTAAAACATCAGTGGAATTTGCGGGAAATTGCTCTTCCTTCTGCACCGCAAAAAATAAAATAAGCGCGATTGCAATACCGGCTTTACCAATACCGCCGTAATTTTTAAAGACCATCCGGTTGTATGCGTAAGCGCTTATTACCGCCAATGCCGGATAAGCCAAAATGAAATAATGAACACGAAAGTAATATCCAGTACTTAGTGCCAGGATTGAAAAAAGTATCCAGACCAGCAGAAAACGTGCTTTTCTTTCGCGAAGCGAGAGAAGTAATATGGCCAGTGCAATAACAACCACAACAGCTATTGGAATAGCACTTAGAAAGATTTGCGAAACGGACTTACCCACGTTACCACGATCTAATCCAAGATAAGCAAAGGCGTAACGAATGGTTAAAAAGAGAAACTTATACCATAACCGGTGGTATACTACCCAGGCTAATAACATGGCAACAGGCAATATGAGCGCCGACAAAAAAACGGAAAGGCTTTTTATAATACGCAACCATGTTTGCCCGAACAGGTTTACGAGTAAAGTAAGCAATGCAAACAAACAGAACGCGTACCCATACTGTTTCATAACCAACGAGGAGCCAAGTAGTACGCCCGATATAAAAAGATAAATGAGGCTGCTTTTGTGTTTGAGAAAGAAAAGCAAAAAGAAGACCCCCAAAACCATGAAGAGATTGACAAAGTGCTCGGCATTGGCCATTAGCCCCTCGCCACCCATTGTATTTGTAAGTGCAACAAACAATACGCCTGCCAGAACAGATGCGCCTTTATTTTGGGTAAGCATATAAGAAACGCCTATAAGCCCAAGGGCAGTAATTAAAAGAATAGCACAAATACCTAAACGGATAGACTCAATGTTTTCGCCGCCTATTTTCATCATTAAGGCATACATCAAATAGCTACCAGGGAACTTCATATTATATGCATCCTGATAAGGATAATGTGCATGCAACAAAAGGCTGCCGGCATAAGCGTATTCGCCCTCATCGCGCTCAAGAGGAATATTGCGGTAGTTAAACCTTACTAAAAGCAACAGGCCCAATACGAGAACCAGGAATACTATAAAAAGCTTCTCGCGGTACTTATTCATTTGCTCAGTTTCCTGTTTTGCAATTTGGGAGCGATGTAATGGTTAAGACATCATTAAAGAGTTATTTGGACTTATTGAAAACCCAATATTGCTTTGTAAGAATAGAGCAAATACTTTGGAGTTTTGAGTTTGAAGTATTTTTATCCCGCGCACAGTTGCACAAATTTCGTTGAGTTGGTTTAAGCATTTTGCAACAAACAACTTATCCGCACCCTGGGCAAATCTTTACAAAAAAGCTATATGTTTACTACTTATCTTTGTTGCTGAGTTTAAGGTAGCGGGTTTCAAGTGGAAACAAGGGGGTAAGCTGGAAAAAGCAGAGTTAAAGAAATGGAGTCCGGAGTGTTGCAATTGCTACGTAGTTTAACTGCAATTTGGTTGCAAAAAGTTGACAAAGGTTGACAAAACCCGACAAATTCTATTTTCAACGGGTGTGTAATAAGTGCTATCCACAATTATTCGTCAAATTTCCACAATCCCGAATCGGGACAAAAAAATAGTGCGTCCATAAAATTAAACGTATATTTTCGCCTACGGCTGCATGCTGTTCTATCGTTCTTCATTTAATGAGGGAAGGAAAGTCCGGACAATACAGAGCACCGCATCCCGATAACATCGGGACATCCTGAAAGAAATTTCGGGAGCGAGATAGTGCCACAGAAAATAACCGCCCCAACTTGTTGGGGTAAGGGTGAAAATGTGAGGTAAGAGCTCACGGTTTCTCAATGGAAGTTGAGATTGGGGCAAACCTTGCGGATTGAAAGCTCACGTATATCTGACCTAAAGCGCTGCTCGCGCGATGATTTTGCTTCGGCAGAATCGGCAGAGGGGTTGAGCGTAACAGGTGCCTGGCAACAGGTATCGCAGATAAATGATAGATGTCTTAAGGCTTCGGTTTTAAGAAACAGAATCCGGCTTACAGGCAGGCAGCTTTTTTTGGATATAGCACACTAATAATAAACACGGCACCAGCGGCCAACAAACATTTTAGCTTATGGCAAACGTTCTGATTGCAGACGACGAAAAGAGCATCCGCAAAACCCTGCGCGAAATTCTTGAATACGAAGGGTATAAAGTGGATGAAGCCGAAGACGGTGCAAAGGCATTTGAAATGCTGAAGGATGGAGCATACGACTGCGCCATGCTCGACATTAAAATGCCCAAAATGGATGGCATGGAAGTGCTTGAAAAATTGCAGGGTACCGATGCGGCTACACCAATTATTATGATTTCGGGCCACGGTAGTGTTGAAAATGCCGTTGAAGCAGTAAAGAAAGGCGCTTACGATTTTATTAGCAAGCCACCCGATTTGAACCGGTTGCTTATTACTGTGCGCAATGCCCTGGAAAAATCGACCCTTGTTACCGAAACCAAAGTGCTGAAAAGAAAGGCGGGCAAAACACGCGAAATTATTGGCGACTCGCCGGC
>CAIOTH010000062.1 GCA_903861145.1 uncultured Bacteroidota bacterium
CAAACTTTTGGTTTAGGCCAGGGTTTTGCTGTTGGTATCCAGTTCTATAGCGGCGATACTTCTTCGCACTGTATTTTGGCTTATAGCTATGCTGACTCTTGCGGAACTATTACTTTCCAAGGTAACCAATACACTTCTCCTGCTTATCCATCACCATTTATCGGTACTGCTAAATACGCAGGTAACGTAGGTTGCGCTTTCTGGGGTGAAATTGATTCAACTACTCCAACTTCTGCAAGTGTAAGACCTATCAGCAACGGTTTTGCTTACAACATCACTGGTATTCCAGCTAACTGTTCTTACGTTTATAACCAAAACTGGGAAATCATCTCTTATGTAACTGTTCAAAATACACTTGGTGCGGCTATTAGCGGTGCAAACCCTATTCAACTTGCCTGCCCTACTACTGCTCACCCAATTGTTACTGCAAACACCGGCGACTTAGCAGGTGCAAGCTACAACTGGAGCTCCGGCCAAACAACTGCAAACATTTCAATTCTTTACCCAGGCACTTATAGCCTTACTGTTACCAACCCACTTGGTTGCAGCGCTACAGCATCGGTTGATGCAGCTTATTCAAGCGGTGCTAATGCTACACCAAACTTTACTACGCCGGCTCAAATTTGTGTGAACCAGCCTGCTGCTTTTGCTAACACTTCATCTGATACTACCAATTTTAACTCACACTGGAATTTCGGACAAGGCGCTGATTCGCTTTCAACACTTATCAGCCCATCGCACACTTATACTGCAGCAGGTACTTACCCTGTATCGCTGGTTATAACTAACAGCACTGGTTGCTCATTCGGAGTTACTCAGATTGTAACAGTATCGCCTTGCGGCGTAGGTATTAAGGATGTAGAATTTGATAATTCTGTACGCATCCTGCCAAACCCTAGCAACGGAAACATCAACATTACGGTTAACGATGTTGAAGGAAACATAACCATTACACTTTATAACCTGATTGGTGAAACAGTTAAATCTTTCGCAACAACTGAAAGTTCTTCTGTTTTCAACAAAAACATGGACCTAAGCAATTTAGCTAACGGTACTTACATGGTTAAGATTCAAAGCGGCAACAAAATTGCTACTAAGAAACTGGTTATCACTAAGTAATAAACTGAATACTTTATACAAGAAAGCCCGCCTAATGGCGGGCTTTCTTATTTTATACTAACACTGTTTCAACAGTAAAAGACACTTATCAACAGACGTTTAAACAACATTTCTGTTTATAGGTGGAGAATTACGAAAGGCCAATGTTCCACGTATGTTCTACCTTTGGGCAACTATAAAAAAATGAAGCTTACTTATTACGGCCACGCGTGTTTTAGTGTATTTGTTGGTGGCAAGACTTTACTGTTCGATCCGTTTATTAAATACAATGAACTTGCGAAAAATGTGGACATTAACAGCATAGCGGCTGATTATATCCTTTTATCGCACGGGCACCAGGATCATGTGGCCGATGCCCTTGAAATTGCGCAAAGAACAGGGGCCACTATCGTTTCAAATTTTGAGGTCGGCGAATGGTTCCAGTCAAAAGGAGCTAAAAATGTTCACCCGATGAACCATGGGGGTAAATGGAAGTTTGACTTTGGCACCGTAAAGATGGTAGCGGCAGTACATTCAAGCGGTATGCCTGATGGCAGCTATGGTGGCAACCCTGCAGGTTTTGTAATTGAAACCGCCGAGGGAAGTTTTTATTACGCCGGGGATACCGCACTTACCATGGATATGCAGTTAATACCAATGACTGGCGGCAAATTAAAATTTACCGTACTGCCTATTGGAGACAACTTTACCATGGGTGTAGACGATGCCATTATTGCCAGCGATTTTGTGCAATGCAATAGCGTTGTTGGCGTTCATTATGATACCTTTGGATTTATTAAAATAAACCACGAAGAGGCCATTAAAAAGTTTAAAAACAAAGGCAAAGAACTGTTGTTGTTAAGTATCGGCCAAACCATTGAATTATAACCATTGCTGAAAATAAAGCAGATGACCAAAAAGAAAGTTGAAGAAAAACCGAGGATCGGAAAAATTATTACGCTGGCCAACCAAAAAGGTGGGGTAGGCAAAACTACTTCAGCCATTAATATAGCCGCAAGTTTGGCCATACTTGAGTATAAAACATTGTTGGTGGATGCTGACCCCCAGGCCAATGCCACATCGGGTGTAGGGTTTGACCCAAAGGCTATTAAGACCAGCTTGTACGAATGTTTAGTTAACGAGGTGAAGATTAAGGACATTATTCTTGAAACGGAAACGCCTAATCTGTTTTTGGTGCCATCTCACCTTGACCTGGTAGGTGCCGAAATTGAATTAATAAACCAACCTAACCGTGAAAGGATTATAAAAGGGATATTGGATGATATAAGGGGCGATTATGACTTTATTATTATTGATTGCTCGCCATCATTAGGATTGATTACTGTTAACGCACTTACCGCTGCCGATTCGGTTTTAATACCTGTACAGTGCGAATACTTTGCATTGGAAGGGCTGGGTAAGCTGTTGAACACTATTAAAATTGTTCAAACAAGATTAAACACCAGGCTTGAAATTGAAGGGATAGTGCTTACTATGTTCGATCCGCGTTTAAGGTTAGCTAACCAGGTGGTGGATGAAATTAAGCGCCATTTTCAAAATATTGTTTACGATACCATTATACATCGTAACACACGTTTGGGCGAGGCGCCAAGCTTTGGAAAGCCGGCCATAATGTATGATGCCGAAAGCAAGGGCAGTATTAATTATTTAAACCTGGTGCGCGAAATGCTGCAAAGAAACAACGCAACCAACATACCTGGCGAAGACAAGGAATTTAATTTGGTAGAGGACGACCCCGCTACTAAAAACTAATTGCCTTAAATTTATTTCACCTTTTAACTTATTGGGATTATGAACGAAAAGAAGAAGTCTGTTTTAGGGCGCGGCTTAGGCGCTTTACTCGAGGCCAACGATACCTCCACCGACCCGGTGCGTCACAAACAGGTAGCTAACGTAGCGCCCGCTGCGACCGGTACCGTAGTAATGAATATACCATTAGAGCAAATAGAGGTAAACCCATTTCAACCGCGTACAACTTTTGAAGAAGAGAGTTTGAATGAGCTGGCTGATTCGATTAAAGTGCATGGAGTTATACAGCCAATTACTGTTAGAAAAATTGAGAACAATAAATACCAGTTAATTGCCGGTGAAAGAAGGTTACGCGCATCGAAACTTGCGGGTAAAAAAGAAATACCAGCATTTGCCCGTGCAGCAAGCGACCAGGAAAGTATTGAAATTGCCTTAATAGAAAATATACAGCGCGAAGACCTAAACCCGCTTGAAATAGCCATTAACTATAAACGCTTACAGGATGAGTGTGAACTTACACAGGAAGAACTGGCCGTGCGATTAGGCAAAAACCGGAGTTCGGTAACCAACTTCATTCGTTTGTTAAAGCTACCACCTGATTTGCAGGCAGGTTTGCGCGATAATAAAATTACCATGGGCCATGCCAAGGCCTTATTATCGTTATCGGATGTGGGTTCGCTTTTAGCGGCTTATAAAGAGACGATACAGAAGGGTTTAAGTGTAAGGCAGGTTGAGGAACTGGTCCGTAGTTTTGAGGCAAAACCTAAAAAAAATGCGCCGGTTACCAATAATGCAAAGCCATTGCCGTTTACGGTTAAGAAAATGCAGGATCAGTTAACATCTGCTCTTAGCACTAAAGTTCATATTAACCGCACCGAAGAAGGCAAGGGAGAGATTGTTGTAAAGTTTTACAATGACGACGACTTAGAGCGTTTGGTTGAATCCATAACCGGGGCATAAAGATACTACCGAATACCATGGACAAAGGTCCGCAATACAAAGCCGTGCTTAATTTAATTGGCAAAGCCTACCTGGTCAGGTTTCTAACCTTGGTTTCGATGATATTGACATCTACGGTTTTGTGGGCGCAAAACGGCAGGTTTATTGTTGCCCCGTTAGATTCGAATTTGCATAGCACCCAGGATACCAGCAATGTTGTAATTAAGAAAGACACCGTTACACAATCTTTAGCCTCATTCGATAGCACTTCAACAGATTCTACTGTTCATAAAACTCAAAAGGCTTTTTTACATAGCGCTAAGAAGGCCGCTTATTTATCGGCAGTTCTGCCCGGCTTAGGGCAAGCCTACAACAAAAAGTATTGGAAAATACCCATTGTATACGCGGGCTTTGGCGGGCTGGGCTACGCACTATACTACACCTCATCAAATTTTAATGGTTACCGGGCGGCATACCGGCAGCAGGTGGCTACCATACCCAATTATAATGCTTCGTATAATGGTGTGGCTGATGCTGCAACATTAAAGGCCTATCGCGATTACTTCAAAAAGTATCTGGATATTTCGGCCATTGGCGTTGGGGTGTGGTACCTGATAAATGTAATTGACGCCACAGTTGACGCACACCTAATGGGTTGGAACCTGAAAGATGACTTAAGCATTAGCTGGAACCCTAGGCTGATTACAAGCCCCAATTATAACTCGGCCGCCGCAGGACTTACCGTTGCCCTGCACTTTTAAGTTATACCGTATATATTTTGATCGAGCCAGATTTTGAATAGCTCAAAGTCATCATTTTTGAATGCCGAAATGGGTATGGGGGTTATTACTTTTTGGGTTGTAACCAGCAAAACAATGCCATTACTAATGGAAGCTTTTTCGAAATAATTCCATTCAACAGTTAGCGTCTTTCCATCTTTAATAATTTGAATTTCGTTGTACCCGAAAATCCATTTTATTTTTTTACCGGCATATTGCTGATATGTTTTATCGCCCCATTTGCGCGGCAGGTATGCTTTAGTAAGCAAGAATCCCAACGGAATACCAAACAATGGCAGGTAGTACCAAACATCGGTTAAATCAAACCCGTTGCGATAGTAGGTAAAGGCAAAAAGTATTACCAGGATAACACCCAGCCAAATAAAATTGCGTGGCTTTACTTTATCATTAAACATACTTCGGTACGCCTCGCGAAAAAGTTCTTTAGTGTAGGTAAATTCAATTTCTATTTTTCTTGTATCATCCATGTAGCGCCGAAGTAAGGGAAACTTTTTAATACCGTAAAACAGTAAAATAATTATTTATGTTTTAGCCATCGCCGATGGGGCAAATAATACCCATACATACTACGCCAGCTGAAGATTCGTTAAATATTTGTAACCTTCTAAATAACAGGGATTGCTAAAAAGCAGCGCATGAAAAATAATTCGACTTATTTCTTAACCACACTAAAACGAATTATTTATGAAACGCCTGCTCATCACATTCGTAGTGGCCCTTTGTGCAATTGGCACACAAGCACAGTTTTTTACCGGATTGAACGGCAGCCAGTATGCCGGTATAACAACGGTAGATTTTAACCCTGCAATAGCTAATAGCCCGTTTATTGCCGATATAAACCTAATAGGAGTTGGCGTGGCTGCAAATAATAATTACGTTGGTTTTGACCACCGGGTTCTTTTTCATCCATCGATAGTAAATGATGGAAATTTTCAGAATGATTATACTACTGAACGGGTAAACGGGAAAGTAAAGGATGCGTATGCAGGCACTACAGTACAGGGCCCGTTATCGTTTATGTTTTCTTTCGGCCCTAAAAAGCACCGCAACCGAAACGCCATTGGGTTTAGTTATCATTTTAATTCGGTTGCAAATATTGACAATGTAAATGAGCCATTGGCCCGCTCTATTTATTATGGCTTGGGAACCAATGCGCAAGCAGCCACCCACTTTTTGAATCAGAACCTTACTGACGTTAGACTGGGCTTGAAAACTTTAGCCTGGACCGATTTTGGCATTACCTATTCGCGCGTTATTTATGAAAAAGGTGATAACCTGATTAAGGTTGGAGGCACTTTAAAATTACTAGAGCCGCTGGCAGGTGGATTTATTTATTCCAAATACCTATCATACAAATGGCCGGAGTATGGAGTGCTGAACATTAATAAATCCAGTGTAAACTATTCTTACTCGCAAGGCATTATTACATCCGCCCCTCAATACTCGGTTCAAAACATGCTGAGCTATAAAAACGCGAGCCCCTCACTGGCTGCAGATATGGGCGTGGTGTATGAATGGAATCCCGACAAGAGCAAGGATGTAATGGAAATGGATTGCGGCACCACATCGGGTTATGTGCCTAAGCCGTATAAGCTTGCTGCCGGTGTATCAATTATCGATTTTGGAGCGGTGCGTTTTAAGGAAGGTGCCAACGGGGGTAATTATTACGCCAACATTCAGGACTGGAGCGTGGCGCATGCGCAGTTTCCGAATGGGATACAGAGTTTTAGTGATACTATCAACTCGAGGTTTCAATATACCCAGAATAAAAACTCGTTTACCATGTGGTTGCCAACCCGGTTTAATTTGTTTGTTGATTACAATATTAAGTATGGGTTTGGGGTGATTCTGTCTTCAACCATTTCGCCTAACATGTCGCCTTATGGTAACATGGTGCATGATGTAACTGTGTTTACTGCCACCGGTAAGTACGAGCACAAATGGTTTGGGGTTTATGTGCCAGTATCGTATGATATTTATGGCAACCCAAGCCTTGGGTTGACGATGCGTATTGGCCCACTAGTTATAGGTTCGCAGGATATACTGGGCCTGTTAATGAAAAAGTATGCTTATAACGAAGAGGTGCATGCGGCCTTAAAAGTTACCATACCTTACCATAAAGTGCACCATAAATATGATGTAAGGTTTAATAGAGAAACATAGACAGTTTACGGTTAAAAATGCAAATCGGGTGGTCGGTAATTTTGCCGGCCACTTTTTTTGATGGCTACCTCGGTCGGGTAATTTTAATATCTTGTTTCCAAAACTTAAACTATGCAGTACTTAGTTCAATCACTGGTTTTACTTGCGGCCATTGTTTTTAATGTGCTAACCAACGTAGGTTTTAAATACTCGGCGCTGAATGAAAAAACGCCTGCTAAATTTTGGGGTTATTTTGGTATAGGTCTGGTGTTTGGGCTTATCAATTCTATTTTATTTACCGAGGCATTAAAAACCATTCCGTTAGGTATAACCAGCGCCATATTTTTTTCGCTTACAGTTATAGGGTTGACCCTTGTGGGGCACTTTTTGTTTGGCGAGGAATTTAGCACTACCACTTTTGTAGGTGGCGGTTTTATTTTGGTAGGTGTTGTTATTATTTTTTGGAAACAGATGAATGTTTATTCGAGCTAATTTTACTGCGTTTAATATAGTTGCCGATGTTTGTTGCCGAGATAAAAAGTACGCTTAAACAAGTATTGCGAAAGCTGCTTTTGCCCGTGCTTTATATATTTTACTATAGGCCCAATAAAAATAAGATACGGGTTACCCGCGATGGAAAACCACTTAAGCCTGGTATATCCGCGGTGGTGGCTGCCAAAGACGAGGAATATACCATTGGCATGTGCCTGGAGAGTTTGGTTGAGGTGGCCGACCAGGTTATTTGCATTGATAATGGATCTACCGACCAGACTTTAAAGCTGATGTATGCCTTTAAAGAGAAATACGGCAAGCAACTTGAAATTGAAATTTTAGAAATGCCGGGTGCCCTACTGGGCGATTGCCGCGAAGCAGGCCTAAAGCATACTAAACATGAATGGCATTTAAGGTGGGACTCGGATATGATTTGCAAAACCTTGGGGTCCGAGGATATGAGAGCTTTGAGAAAGAAAATTCTTGAAGACCCACATCCCCGCGCTATACAATTGCCCCGAACCAATTTGATGGGCGACTTACATCACACTAATGGCAAAACAGAATTGATTGTTGACCCCGGCGAACCCATTTTAATAAGCTTTGGAAGGGACATTTTTTATAAGGAATATGGAAAGTTTGATGCCATTAGGGTGCCATTTTACTATCAGCAGGTAAAAGAAAGCAAGCGGTATTATTTCCATTTATCAGGTTTAAAATCGGCTAATAACCTGCTGCACCGGTGGTTTTATTTTGAATGGCGCAATGAGGTAAATAAGTATAAAGACAAAGGGGAAACTGTACCTGCTGAAGTGGAAGACTTTGGGAGTTATAAAACGGCATTTGCCTTAGACCGACTGGGTACTACTGAGCCCATGTCAATTAAGTATAGGTTTCTGCGGCAATTTACACACGCTCTGGCCCGATATGATGCTTCGAAATACGGGGATTACCCTAAAATAGTAGCTGATAAAATAGCTACAGGTGATAGCCGATTTGAGGTAATCTACAACAACGGCAAGCCCTTTTTGCGGATGGACAAAAATGACCCTGAGTTTACCGCATATAAACCCACCAATGAGGACGTTAACTGGGATGTTGAAGCTTATTTTGAGCGCATGAAAAAGCTATATCCGCATACTTAGAGTGCAACATTGCAGGCGAAGGGGTGGCCTACATAAAAGATTTGTAAAAAACACGAGCCTTTAAGGTTAAAATTAAAACATTAGTTGTGTTTGTTTCGTTAATGTTTTATATTGAGTTATGATTTATTTTGTTCAAACCTCCTCCCAAATAAAACCCCAATCAATTAGTTAACTATTCCCGAAAAATTTCGTAACAGTTCTTTAAGTTTCGGGTAATATTGTTATATCTTAGAAATCGGAATCATTTTTTTCACTCTAAAATGTTCTTTTATGAATGTAGTAATTCATCCGGTGCACTTTGATGCATCAGAGAGCTTAGTTGGTTTTATTAATAAAAAGCTGGGCAAACTCGAAACCTTCTTTGATAAGATAATTGAAGCTGAAGTTTTTCTGAAAATGGAAACCAAGCAGAATATCAAGGATAAAATTGTAGAGATCAAGTTGTCGGTTCCCGGAAAGACGTTATTCGTAACCAAAACATCAAAATCCTTCGAAGAAAGCACTGACTTAGCCTTACACACCATAGCCGGGCAGCTTAAAAAAACAAAAGAGAGATTACAAACACATTAAAGATTAACTAAAAGAAAAAGGGCCTACGGGGCCCTTTTTTTATGCCCGGCTTTAGTAAACAAACTGCAATAGAACGCTGATTTATTATGATGGTTATGATTAAATGCGTAGATCATAAAACCATAATAAATCAGGGTTCTATTGTTTAAGCATTTAAGCGGAAATTCCGCCAGAATTGGTATTCAAAATATTCTGAAAATAATAGCGTTTGTTTCGGGTAATCGCTCTTTAAATTTTGTATTTATGCCAATCCTTTAATTTTATAAAATCCCTTACATGAAACAATGCCTGGCCCTGGTGTTATGTGTGTTAATTTCAGTCAACACTTTTGCATTTAAAAATGCACCGCAAGCTTACCTGGTAAGTTCAACATTGGTAAAAAGCCATACGAAACAAAGTATTGCAGCTTTATGGAAAAGACACCACATACCTAAAATTGCCCTGCCCATTAAGAATGATGTGGACATATATGAAATAATATACAAAGCGCCATGGATTGACAGTACCACCTGGATTAACTGCTCGGGTATTGTGTTTGTGCCAAAAACAAAGGGCAAAAAGCCTGCTACTTTTATGTTTGGCCACGGTACAGAAATAAGAAAGGGCCGCAATGTAAGCGATGAGGATTCGCAGCAGGGCATTTGCCTGGGTATGGCTACAGACGGTTACCTGGCCCTTTATGTAGATTACTATGGAATAGGCAAAGGCGACGGGCAACATTTATACCAGCACGCCTGGAGTGAGGGTATGGCGTTTTTGTATATGCTATATGCGGTTGAAGAATTTAAGAAGACAATAAACATTGAAACCAACGAGCAGCTTTTTTTAACCGGTTACTCGCAAGGCGGCCATGCCTCGTTTGCCGGGCAAAAATATATTGAGGCTGCTCATGACCCACGATTTAAAGTTACAGCTACATCGCCTATGTCGGGCGCTTATGATATGACCGGTGAACAGGCCAAGTATATGTTCCAGGTATATCCGCGTCCGTTTTATTTGCCTTATTTAATTGTGTCGTACCAAACGGCTTACCACATTTGGAATACGGATAATATTTATTCGGTGTTCCGCTCGCCATACGACACTTTGCTGCAAGGATTTTTTGGCGTAGTGCGAAACAAAACTTACGACGACCTGGATAAAATAATGCCTAATATACCCAGCGAGGTTGTAAGGCCGGAACTGGTTACTCAATTTCAAACAGACCCGAACTTTGCATTTTTGCAACGCCTGAGAGAGAATAATCTAACCAACTGGAAACCCGAAGCACCGGTACAATTATGCTTTTGTAAGGGCGACCGAGAAGTGAACTACAAAAACTCAATAGTTGCTTATGACAGCATAACCGCCAGGGGTAAAACAGACATTAAACTCCTTAACCTTAGTGACCACCTTGACCATAATACCTGCGCGGCCTTTGCCGTGCTATCTATGAAAGCCTTTTTTGACCGGTATAAAAACCATGGCAGTAACCCGAAGATGAAAGACCTCTCTCCTTTTAAAAAATGGGCTGTTAGCATAGTGAAGAAGAAGATTGAGAAGGAATATATTAAGAACCATAGTGACCATGCGTATATGTGATGGCTTGTGGGAGTTGATGCGCTAAAACGTAATCTCAATGCTGATAATTTCGTTGGTAATTATCTTCTTCCTGCTGTTTTATGCAGGTACTAGTGTTGAAACAAGGTGGTTGAGTTGGGTCTATAATTTATCAGTCCTCTCCATTATTGCAGGTGAGTTATTTTTAATACTACATTGGTTTTGGCTTTTTGGCATTCCGGCAGGCAAGGTTTTAATGATTGGGGGTGCAGTGGTATGTGCGTTAATTTACGGCTATCACTTTATCAATATCAGCCATAAAAAACTACACCACTATTTACTAATGGCCTGGTTAACCTGTTTTGCAATATATATCCCATATCATGGTTATCACATGCCCTATTCATCATACCTGCAAACACTTGTCGGCATTTTATTGTGGGCCAACATAATCTATGTTTTTTACTTCAATTTTAGAGCGGAGTAATCAATAGAGAATGCAAGTGCGACCCCGCTGGGGTCGTATATTTTTCCACTTATGGGTTTCTATAAAGCTGTGACCTCTCTGAGGTCAAGGCTTACATAATCAAAAGTAAGAATGCGAACCTGCGGATAAAAAATTGCGCATATCGCTGCTACTCCACCAAAACTATATGCAAAATAAGCTGTTATAAACTGGCACACTTTTGAATTAATAAATGTGTGTTGATGTTATCAAATTAAAACAGCCTGTATGAAATACTATAGAAAATATGCGGTAATGCTATTGATGTCGTTTATTGCATTTGTTGCGGTTTACGGTCAAAATCAAACTTTACCGGGGAATAACGGAATGCCGGGCCAACCGGGGACACAGCCGGCAAATATTCAGCCGGGGACAAATACTTATCCTAACCAACCGGGTGTGCCGCAGCAGCCACCGGTTATTCAGCCGGGGAACACCGGACCAACAGGTAATGGTGGAACTCAGGGTTCGGGTGGAGTAACAGGCAGTCTTCCACCCAGAAACAGCGGCTATACCGGCCCAACCGGCAATAGTAACCCGGGCATAGTTGCACCTACGGGTAAAAAGTAGTTATGCCCTTTTGTTGTTAAAACAGGAACAGTTTGGAATAATCTTATTGGGCTTACCAGCTAAAGTGCCGATGGGCTAAACAAGTTATCATCACCCCATTGTAATGTGTTGAAGGGATGTTATTTTTGTTATAGAATAAAATGAACAATAGGGCCAACGGTTGTTAGCCGCAAGAATGTAAAAAGGTTACAAAGGGTTACAAAAGGTTACAAATTCCCGAACAGTTTCGAATTTCAGGCTTTAGGTTTGGAGTTGAACGGTAAAAAGTTGACAAAACTTTACAAAACCCGACAAATTCTATTTCGGTTGATGAACAAATTGATTTAACCTGTGTTTATTGTGGTGTTTTAGGTGGCATTACGAGGAGAGGCACACGATTCCGCAAAAAATCTTCCCAAATTCTTTTTAAGCGCTTTTGAAAATTGAATTAACTGTTTAGATTTGCGTCCCTTTTTAGGGGGTATTACGTCGTTTTTTGAATATAATGTGTGAAAGTGAAATTTTTTGCCTCTGTACAGGTAAAAAAGGAAGGTTTCCAAAATTTGCCGAAGTAGCTCAGCTGGTAGAGCTACTGATTTGTAATCAGTAGGTCGGGGGTTCGATTCCCTCCTTCGGCTCGGAAGTGTTCTTTGTATGTAGTGTTTACCGTTTTTGGGGAGATAGTCAAGTGGCCAACGACAACAGACTGTAAATCTGTCCTCTTACGAGTTCCAAGGTTCGAATCCTTGTCTCCCCACATTTTTCAGCATTGGCTGATATGTGAAAAGGTGGTTGGCGAGGATGCCAAGCCACGAGAGGAAAAGCGGTAATAGTGGTTAGCGGAGACGCTAAACCATAGAGAAGCGGTTGGCGGGGACGCCTAACCGCGGAAATATGCGGGAGTAGCTCAGTTGGTAGAGCGATAGCCTTCCAAGCTATAGGTCGCCGGTTCGAACCTGGTCTCCCGCTCATAATTACCTCCTCACCTAAATCCTCTCCAAAGGAGAGGACTTGAAAGGCAGAGGTAAACAAGCCACAGGAAGGGCTTGAACGGATGAAAGGTTAAACAAGCCGTTGTAGCTCAGTGGTAGAGCACTTCCTTGGTAAGGAAGAGGTCGCGGGTTCGATTCCCATCAACGGCTCATGTGAATGTTGAATTTGGAAAGGAAGAAGAAAAAGGGAGTTCTTTAAAAACAGGAAGCAAGGCAGGGTTAAAAATCCCCTTTTGAGAGGAAAGAAAGTGTATCATTAATATCAACATAAACATTTAAACAAAAACAATTAAAAACAATAACAATGGCTAAAGAGAAATTCATTAAAGACAAGCCGCACGTTAATATCGGTACAATCGGTCACGTGGATCACGGCAAAACTACCTTGACTGCAGCAATCACGACTGTGTTATCGAAAAAAGGATTGGCGGAAGTAAGAGATTACTCTTCCATTGATAACGCCCCTGAAGAAAAAGAAAGAGGTATTACTATCAATACAGCGCACGTTGAATATGCAACAGCTAAGCGTCACTACGCACACGTTGATTGCCCGGGACACGCGGATTATATTAAGAACATGGTTACAGGTGCTGCCCAAATGGACGGAGCTATCTTAGTGGTAGCTGCTACTGACGGACCGATGCCTCAAACACGTGAGCACATCCTTTTGGCACGCCAGGTAGGTGTTCCACAGGTTGTAGTTTTCATGAATAAAGTTGACTTAGTTGACGATCCTGAGTTCTTAGAACTTGGTGAAATGGAAATTCGTGACCTTTTAACCTTCTACGGTTTTGACGGCAAAAACGTTCCTATCATTCAGGGTTCTGCACTAGGCGCTTTGAACGGCGAACCAAAGTGGGTTGCTAAAATTGACGAATTGATGGATGCAGTTGATAGCTGGATTCCGGTTCCTCCGCGTATGGTTGACCTTCCGTTCCTTATGCCAGTAGAAGATGTATTCTCTATTACAGGCCGTGGAACTGTTGCTACAGGCCGTATTGAAAGAGGTGTTATCAACTCTAACGATTCAGTTGAAATCATTGGTTTACAAAAAGAAGGCGACAAACCACTTACTTCAACTGTAACTGGTGTTGAAATGTTCCGTAAGATACTTGACCGTGGCGAAGCCGGCGACAACGTTGGTTTATTGCTAAGAGGTATTGAAAAAGAAATGATTAAACGTGGTATGGTTGTTTGCAAAGCAGGCTCGGTTACCCCGCACACTGAATTTAAATGCGAAACTTACGTATTGAGCAAAGAAGAAGGTGGACGTCACACTCCATTCTTCAACCAATACCGTCCGCAATTCTATTTCCGTACTACTGACGTAACAGGAGAAATCACGTTACCGGCAGGTGTTGAAATGGTTATGCCCGGCGATAACGTTACATTGACAGTTAAATTGATCTACCCTATCGCTATGGAAAAAGGTCTTCGTTTCGCTATCCGCGAAGGTGGACGTACTGTAGGTGCAGGTCAGGTTACTGAAATCATTAAATAATATTTGGTTGGCGGGGACGCCAAACCAAATATGAATAGAAAGGCGCTCCGGTTGGAGCGCCTTTTTTGTTTTCAGCAATATATAAATTATATTATTTTTCTATACATTGTTGAAGCGAAGTGCCGATTATATGAGTCCAGCCGGCTGCAAAATTCTCCCTTGCAAAATCGCGGTGGGCAGTAACAGGGAAGCTCTCTAAACCGGTGTGGGTTAGTTTTAAGCGGGTTTTATTGCCCTCGGCAAACAACTCCCAGCTAACATGCGAGATGCCCTCATAGCCCTGGTAGCGCCAACTATAAGTCAGTTTAGCGCTGGGCACTACTTCAGTTACTTTGCAGAGATGGACAAAGGTGCGGCCTTCGTTTCCGCCAGTGAAAGTAAATTCAAAGCCCACCACCGGTTTAAAATCAGTAAGGTCGAAATACCATTGTTTCATTTCGCCTTTGTTGGTAATGGCGCTCCACACCTTCTCAATAGGCGCGTTGAAAGTTCGCTCAATTACAAATGGTTCGTTTATCATATTCCCCGTCTCAACTTCAAGCCTATCTAAGCTTTCGTTCCAGCCCTGATTCATACCTTTGGGGGCAACTTCTGCTTCGCCAATCGCTTTTATAACTTCAGCATGTATGGTGAGTTTGGTTTTCCCTTCAGTCTCTTCAAACCGGACGGTATTAATAACCTCAAGTTGATTTTTGCCAGCTTTATCAAAAAAGGCAAAACACCTGAAACTCATTTTATTTGGCTCATCAACTTCTATAAATGTACCTGTCATGGGGTGTGCCGTGCCATCAGGAAAAGTCATGTCAATGCGGATGGCGCCACCGGGCTTCACGTCTAATTCGCAAACGGGATTTGTAAAACCCTTTGGGCCCCACCAGTGGGCCATGTGCCCGGGATCAGTCCATGCTTTCCATACTAATTTGACCGGTGCATTAAAGATGCGGGTAATGGTTAGC
>CAIOTH010000063.1 GCA_903861145.1 uncultured Bacteroidota bacterium
AGAGTATTGAGCGGCGAGTTTATCATCGTTAATAAACACCTGCTTAAAGACCTTGTAAACCTGGGCTTGTGGAATAACGATATGAAGAACAAGATAATTGCCAATAACGGCTCGGTTCAAAATATCAACGGCATACCTGCCGGCATAAAAGAGCTTTACAAAACGGTTTGGGAAATTAAGCAACGCAACCTGATTGACATGGCCGCTGATCGTGGCGCATATATCTGCCAATCACAATCGTTGAATTTATTTGTCGATACGCCTACCGTTGCCAAACTAACCTCTATGCATTTTTATGCCTGGAAGAAGGGATTGAAGACCGGTATGTATTACCTGCGCACACAAGCCGCGACACAAGCCGTTCAGTTTACTATCGAGAAGCAAGGCAGTAATGAAATGGAGCCTGTAATTCCAAAACCGGAAGAAGGCAACCACAGCCAAAATAATGTAGATGATATTATCGCCGATATTCAAGGCCCCAACTGTAGTATGGAAGACGGGTGTATTAGCTGTGGTAGTTAAAAGAGTTTCGAAACACTCACCGGTTGTATAAAACGCTGGGGCAAATAGAAATAAGCGCATTAAAGCCCTCTGTGCCAGGGTGTGTCAGAATTGCCTTCAGTCAAGCATTAATTATAATTTATTAAGAATACCTATTAATAGGTATGCCTTTGTGTAATTCTTTACATAAATTCGTTAACCAATGTAGGCGTCCCTTGCATTCCACTTCGAATGTAACGAGATTATATATGCCCTAATTCCACTCATCCCGGAGCAGGAGTAAAACAAATTAATAAAAAACCCCGATGCTAGAACACCGGGGCATACGCACGAGTACCTTTGCGCAGGTAGCTCGAGGCATTTGTACAAAAAATTGGCATTAAATCTTTAGGGGCGCCGTAAACTTAAGAAAATATAGGCTAATATAAATGCGGTAGCGTTTATAAAAGCAGGTTTTATTGTAAGCATACTTTGCCTAAAAAGTCTTACCCGTGCATTGCTTAACGCGGAAAAATTAAGCATTAAAAACAAAACCAATGTTATGAAAAATATTATATTATTATGCTGCCTAAGTATTTGCACTTTTATGGTCAACGCGCAAACCACCTCTATACAACGGGTGTATATACCGTCTACCTCTCAAACCTTATACTTTAACGCAACCACACTTTCCGATGTAGTCGGTGGTACTACCACTTTAACCGGTACTGGAATGGTTAAATACGTGGGAGGAGGAGATGTTTCTGCCACAACGGTAATTCCCGGTGGCGTCAAAAGTATTACAAACACAAATGGCACATGGTTTATTGAGTGCGGCACCTTAAGTGTCACTTGCTTTGAAATAGCAACCATTGCTAAAGTGCCTTGTTCTACTTTTATCCTTAACAACACATCGCCCTCAACACAGGCTGTGGAGGCTACACAAATATCAAACGGTGTAACCGGTAAATCTGTTCAAACTTCCTCAACTACGGTAACGCACGCCACGTTAATGTCTGAAAGCGAATGGACCAATTATGCCAGCATCTATGGTTGCGCTCAAAGTGGTACCGTTTTAGGTTTCGTCAGCAGTTTCACCCAGTCTGGAAACACATATATCGTTCAGTGCTCTCCCGGTCCCGGCTGGTGCTTAAGATTTGCATTAATACCTACTGGCTCACAAATTAAATGGGGCAATTAAAAAACCATGCATAACTATACGCCTACTTAAAGGCTGAAAAGCTTTTAAGTAGGCATATTAATAACTGATTTAAAATCCGTTTGGCAACGCAAATATTAGCTAATGAAAAAATTACTTATTTCTCTCAAATTCATTTTTCTTATTTATATGGCAACGGCCACTTCCGCTTGTACCACCGGCGGTTACTGGCAAAAGCAAAGAATAGTTTTTGCGATATATGGTAACGATTGTGTTAACTGTTATCTCGGTGCTTCTAGCGCGTATCAGCAATTAAGAGAAAAATATGCCATTACTTTTATTTTAGGTGGGGTTGGAAAGCGTATTGCCGATAGCTTTATGCAGGAGAAAATTGGGAGCCTTAATATTCATGACTCTATTATTTTAAGCGATAGCCTGTTTAATTGTTTCTGCCCAAGCCTATCTTCCTCGGTTTTGGTAATACGCGAGAATCGTATTTGTACTCAAATGCCATTTAAAAGTCTCGATTGGCCCGCCCTGCAAAAGATAATAAGTGAAGGGTTGTATACTGAAGATACGATTAACATAAATGCTTTTGCCGGAACAGCGCAAACCGGTTTTAGTTTAAAAGGTAATAATGAAATTGATATTTACAATAATATTAGTTCAGTAATGTACACCTACAATTATGTCGAAAAAAGATTGATCCGAAAATATGACTTCAAATTTTTGAAAGATTCAACCGATGCTTTTATTAAGGCATGTGTAGAATTGAATGCTTCTGAAAAAGAGGTGAACAAACAGCAGAATGATGCGATAGTAGCGAAAATGGGGTCGCGTGTGGTTATGATGCGCCCGTATTTGACTCCTGACGCCATTTATGTTCCATTGGCTTTCCGGGTGGCGAAGATGATGAAATTAGAAGACCAAAAGGATAGTACCTTGGCCTTGATGCCTTCGCAGTTTATCGTTAAACTGGATAAGTCATTTAAGCCAATCGACTTTTATTCATTCCCCTGGCAATTAAAAGGTGCTCTGAACATATTCAACGATGTACACGATGGTAAAATTGAAAATAATTCATTTTGGATGGTTACTGGTTCCGTACTAAACGATTCGTTAATTGCTCAATATTCGCTTAACCACGGAAGGGGAACATTGGAGAACGTTTATAATTTTAAAACGCCACCTTATTTTCCTTTCAAGAACAAATTTGGTATGCGCATGGGATTTTCAGGTTTTTTTGCTGACATAGCTAATCAATCCTGTTATGTTTTTAATGTAGATCCGGTATTGCATTTTTTTAAAGCAGATAAGTCCGTCACGCTTGTCGGTTTTGATACCGCAAGGTTTACTACCGATGGCGACCCTGTTAATTGGATAAGTTCCGTTTCCCAATCCGATGGAAACATAATAGTAACCGGTGGGAAACAAAAGGGTCCAACTTACCTGTATATCTATGACTCCGCAAACTATAATTTGAAGCAAAAAATTAAAATATCAGACGAACAACCGAATATCATAGGTTATCGGGATAAGAAAATTTACATGTCTCAACTCGGAGACGAAAATGCATTTTTGATAATAAAGGATATTAGCAAACTATTGCCTTAACAACTATATATATTACCTACTCAAAGCCGCGTCTATAAAGGCTTTGATGCGATTGTAATTCTTTAGTTTATCATCATCGCCACCTCCGCCGGTTATAATTTGAACAACGCGCCAATCCTTATCCAGTATCATATTGGTTGGATACGAAGAAATTTTAAAAGTATCCATAACTGAAGTAGCTCCCGGTACTACAGCATATTGAAGCGGATGAGTGGTTAAAAAAGTATCAAGCACCGCCTTTTTATCCATTGCAAACGAAATGAACTCAACATCTTTATCATGATATGTTTCAACAAGCTTATTTAATGAAGCAAACTCAGCAACACAGGGTTTACAATGCGTAAACCAAAAATTCAAAACAGTTACCTTTCCTTTAAGCTTGTTGTTATTTAGGTGAGCGCCATCAATGCCGTTGCAACTAAAATTTGGCGCCTTGCAACCATTAAATGCGTCATTATAAGCTTTCATTATTAAGTGAAGCGAATCTATATTCCTTGTTATTTCCAGGGGCTCAAGCCCCGCGCGCATAAAACACGAATCCTGTCCTGAAGACAATAGAAATGCCGGGAGTAGTAAGAAGCTCAATAAACATTTCATCATTTGCCCTGCCTCTTTTTAAATTCTGCTATTGGTAAAAAGGGGCCATACTTATGCTGTCTCTCACTAAAACTATCAGTATACGGGCCAAAAGGATGATCAACAGGCTTCCCTGAAATTTTCGGCCAATCCTTCGAAATATCTTTAACCGGCCGTGGTTGCGAATTCACAAACGCCGCAACATTCCATGCTTCTTCATCGGTTAATTGTGGGTTATCATAATTGGCACCCAAAGGCATATTCGATTTTACATAACCGGCAAACCGCGATAACCTAAACAGTCCGGCTGCCATAGTATAACTATGCGCACCCCAAAGCGGCGGATACTGATATGTTATATTATCGGGATTAAGCTTTCCTTCACCCGTGGCACCGTGGCAAGAAGTGCATTTAGCCTGGTAAACTAACTTGCCTTTGTCAGGCTCTGCAGCCTGGTCTAAATAGGCTAGTTCAGTTATTCCTGAACCCAGTGGTTTTGTGTTTCTTGAAACATCTTTCCCAACCCATTCAATATATGCCTTTATCGCTTGCATTTCCCTGCTAGTGGTATCAAGCGAATGTCCGTTAAGGCTGCGTTCAATACAGTCATTTACCCTTTTATAAATATTCTCCAACGTACCCGAACGCTCTCGAAATTTTGGATAATTGGCCGCAACTGCGCTGTAATTATTTCCAAAGGGTTTGGTGCCGGCCTATAAATGGCAATTCTGGCAATTCATACCGTTTGATATGTGCTCAACAGTGCCGTGTGGTCCTAAATAAAACGAAGTATTTTCTATCAGCTTTCTACCGTATTTAATAAGCTGTTCGCTGTCCGATGCCCCAGGCATTGTGGTGTCCGGCGCAACCCAAACCTCAGGTTGTTTTTTCAATTGTACGGTAGAATCACGGGAGTTCTGAGATGATTTTTTTTCATTGCAGCCCGAAAACATCAAAGTGCCTACCCACAATGTTGTAAATACAAATGTGCCGGTCAGATTTTTATATATCAGGCTTAGTGTTTTCATTACAGGTTACAAGAAAACACTTTTCTTATAGATTATAAAGTATTGCAGATTGTTATAGGCTACTTCTTGATATTGAATTTGATGCCGCGGCCCGCTGCTGCGGTTATTTTTTGGGGTTCTTTAACAGGCCTAGTTTTTCGTAATCCGAGGAGGCTTCAATCACCTCAGACATATCACCGGTAAGCGTTTTGCAACCCTTTCTGAAATTTTTTGCGCGAACCGGTGGCGTTTTCATGTTTGTAATTTTATCCAACTCGCAAAGGTACCAGTTATCGGCCTTGTCCCATATTTGTGGGGGGTAACTTTTGTAACATCTCAAAACATGTTTACCTGTTTCTTTATGAATGCCTAATACAACAGGTTCTACCACCAATTGCTCAACGCCATCATAAGTAAAAGAAAGTACTGACTTTCTTCTTATAGCTTTAGCAACTACCTCAACAATACTTTTGGGTTTCAGGCTTGATTCCATAAATTATAACAAAACATTTTTATTGTAAAAGCAAGGGTGGTTGCTCTTTTTGGGAGGTCAACAAATATAAAGCCTTGCTACAATAAAGCCTATTTTCTTACGCCTTTTTATGAATTATATCGCGCATGGTCAGCCTTCTCGGCTTAGTTATTCCCACCGGTCGATTGCACCGTTAGCGCCATCCGGGGGTGCAACAAATTCATAACTATTGCTTTACCTGCCTGTAATTATGGCTCCATAAAAAACGCGAAATACGATTAGCCCACCATTTTACCCTGTTTTCCTCCCACGAGGGTGACATATGGTGTATCAACTCATGCACCATCGTATTCAGGTACTCGTATGGTTTCTGCCGGGGGTCAACCAATATGTTGAAATTTTCATAATCGGCAATCCCCAGGGCTTTCTCTCTTCCTAATTTTACTTCTACAACTTTTAGTTTTCTTTTTGGCTTCATACCTACCGCAACAATCACTTTTGTAATAATGTTTCCGCCTTTAAACATTTATCTCAAATTCTTTTTGCACGCCTTCATGCCGGTTCTGAAAAGTATAGTTTTGCTTGATTTTAACACTGTTTTGGGCGAAACATAGCTCCCGATTTTTGCGGTATTTAATACAACGGTTTACCGAAAAACTAATTTGTTAAAAATTGAAAGGACTGGAACATTCAAATTATGGGTGGTAATAATATTTAATCGATAAATAGTTAATTGTTATTATTTGTTCAGCCTCTCCTAAAAAAAAGTGCCTTTAGCGCCAAACAAATTAACCTATCCTCCACAAGGATTTTATATTTGCTTAAGATGAAAAATTGGAAACGATATACTATTACTGCTGCTTTGCCCTATGCCAATGGTCCCAAGCATATCGGACATTTGGCGGGTGCATACCTGCCTGCCGATATTTATGTGCGTTACCTCCGCCTTAAAAAACGCGATGTTCTTTTTGTTTGCGGAAGTGATGAACATGGCACTGCTATTACCATTCAGGCTATTCAGGAAAATACTACACCCCAACAGATTATTGATAAATACCACGTCCTGATTAAGGAAAGTTTCGAAAAGCTGGGTATTTCGTTCGATATATACCATCGCACGAGTTCTCCTATCCATCACCAAACATCGCAGGAGTTCTTTCTGGATTTTTACAACAAAGGCCTGTTTAAAGAAATTACTACCGACCAGTATTTTGATGATGAAAAAAAGGTTTTTCTTGCCGACCGGTATATTGTAGGCACCTGTCCTAATTGCGGTTACGACCGTGCTTATGGCGATCAATGCGAGCACTGCGGTAAATCATTGTCACCATCCGACCTTGTCAATCCTCACTCAACATTAAGTGGTAAGCCACCGGTACTTCGTCCTACCAAGCACTGGTATTTGCCGTTAAACGAGTACGAACCGTGGTTGAGAACCTGGCTTTTACGCGACCATGCTAAAGATTGGAAGATAAACGTATATGGCCAATGTAAAAGCTGGATTGATGGTGGCCTTCAATCGCGCGCCATGACCCGCGATGGAGAATGGGGCGTTAAAGTGCCATTACCTGATGCCGAAGGCAAAGTGCTATATGTTTGGTTCGATGCACCCATCGGCTACATTTCGGCTACCAAACAGTGGGCACTCGATAATAACAAAACCTGGGAGTTATATTGGAAAGATTCGGATACACGCCTTATCCATTTTGTAGGTAAGGATAATATAGTTTTTCAC
The DNA here is from genome assembly GCA_903861145.1 of uncultured Bacteroidota bacterium. Lineage (GTDB taxonomy): Bacteria > Bacteroidota > Bacteroidia > Chitinophagales > LD1 > Bog-950. Next base: position 7,044 of record CAIOTH010000063.1, read on the forward strand.
TGCATCATTTTTCCGGTCATGTTGCATATGCACGGCGATTACATTGTGCCCGATAACGTGCCTGCCAACGAATTCCTGAACCTGGAGGGAAACAAAATGAGCACCAGTCGCAAGTGGAGTGTCGAAATGCACGAATACCTGCAGGATTTTCCCGATAAGGTTGACGAACTTCGTTTTGTACTGGCCTCCATTGCGCCCGAAACGAAAGACTCAGAGTTTACCTGGAAAGATTACCAAACACGCGTAAACAGCGAGTTGGTGGCCATACTGGGTAACTTTGTTAACCGGGTAATGGTGCTTACCGAAAAGTATTTTGGTGGAAGAGTGCCAAAGGCAGTTGAAAGCGGTGAACTTAAAATCTACATGAACGAGCAAAGCGATAAAATTGCCGATGCGCTCGAGAATTTTAAGTTCCGCGAAGGCCTCACCGAATTAATGAATATTGCCCGCTATGGCAATAAATTATTAACTGATAAAGAGCCCTGGAAGACATTTAAAGCAGATCCGGAATCTACGGCATCTGTACTGTACGATTGCCTGCAAATTATTGCAGGCCTCACTATTTTAAGTGAGCCATTCTTGCCTTTTACCTCAAAAAAGCTTTTTGGCATGCTTAACCTCAATGCCAAAAACTTTTCATGGGCCGATGCAGGAAAGCAGGACTTATTGCCGCACGGGCACTTGCTGGGTAAACCCGAATTGTTGTATCAAAAAGTTGAAGATGATGTTATTCAGCAGCAAATAGCAAAATTGCATGGGCTAAATAATCCCGGCCTCCCGACTTCCGAGGCGAATGTAATTAAAGAGGAAAGCACCGCATCTGTAAAAGCCGTTGAAACCACCCTCGAGAAGCCTGAAATCACCTACGATGATTTTACCAAACTCGATTTACGCGTTGCGACTATTTTAACCGCCGAGAAGGTTCAAAAAGCTGATAAGCTTTTAAAACTTACAGTTGATTTAGGGTACGAAGTAAGAACTGTAGTATCTGGTATTGCGGCCTTTTTTAAACCTGAAGACATAATTGGTTTGCAGGTGTCGTTAGTAGCTAACCTGGCGCCGCGAAAGATAAAGGGAATTGAGTCGCGTGGTATGATTTTAATGGCTGAGGATGATGCTGGAGTTCTGCATTTTGTACTGCCAAAAGAATTAACTAAAAATGGTAGCACCATACGTTAGAAAAATTTACATTCGCTAAACAATTTCTAAACCTAAAATTTACCTGGATGAAAAATAGATTATACGCACTTATCCTTTTTTGTTCTGTGCTCATGTTTGCCCAGAATGTAAACGCCCAAACGCGGTACCATGATATGATATTCGATAGCGTTACTGTTACAACTGTTACCTATTCCGATACATTTCATCTTTTGATGGACGTTTATCAACCTTTTGGCGATTCATTATGCCGCAGGCCCGTTGTTGTTCTTGCTCACGGCGGAAGCTTTATTCAGGGCGATAGAACTAACGATAATGCGGTTATTACTTTATGCCAAAATTTTGCAAAACGCGGATACGTAACTGTATCTATCGATTATCGCCTTGGGGCGGCTATCAGCATGGCGCTTGATTCTTCATATGCTGAAAACGAAGTGTTACAGGCAATTGGTGATGGTAAGGCGGCTGTTAGATATCTTAGAAAAGATGCTTACACTACCAATACATTTAAGATTGACACTAACCTTGTTTTCTGCGGAGGTAACTCAGCTGGCGGGGTTCTGTTTATGCATTATATTTATATCACAAACGTAAACCAAACATCCCCGGCTTTACAGACCATTATTAATAACAATGGTGGACTTGAAGGCAATAGCGGAAACCCCGGCTATTCATCCGAGGTTAATGCAGTGTTAAGTTTAGCAGGTGGCTTAAACGACCCTAATTTTATAGTTGCTGGCGATAAGCCAATTGCACATTTTCAAGGCGATGCCGATAACGTAGTTCCTTACGTTTGCGCGTTGGCTGAGCAAGGTGCTATTAATGTTCGTTTGTGCGGATTAGGTTCGTTGAATGCTAACTACAATACTTTTGGTTTAACACACGTAAGCAAGGTTTATCCAGGTGCAGGTCACGTGCCTTGGCAGAGCAATGTTGCCGAAATGACTGAGGTGGATAGCATGAGTGCTAACTTCCTTGATACTATCACGGCTTGGCCAACTCAGGTTTATTGTACTGGCCCAACTGCTGTTCAAAACATTACTTTAGACGAGCTTATTTCAGTTTACCCTAACCCTGCAATGAGCCAGGTAACAGTTTCTTTCCCTTCGTTAGAGCCCTATACCAAAGTTCAGTTAGTAGATGGATTAGGAAGAGTGGTTACTGAGAAGCAAGTAAGTAACCTTCGTACTACTTTCGATCGTAATGGCATTGCGGGTGGTGTTTATTTCATTAAAGCAATCAAAAAAGATGCCTCATCTGTAATCAGAAAAGTAATTTTTGAATAGGTTTTTAATTGTAAAATATCAAATCCCGCACTCTGCTAAGAGTGCGGGATTTTTTTTGCCTCTAAATTTAGGGGTAACAAAACCATTACTTGCCAAAGGCGGACCTTAAAGCGAAAGCACCGGTTTTGAAGCGACATGGGCTTGCAAAATTGATAGTGGTAAAGTTTATATGCACAGATAGCTTAAGCGGTGGATATTGCCAAGCCCGGGTTAAATGCCAATTTGCAATCGTGTTGGCCTGCCTCCAAAAGCAAAGCCCCAAAATCAATCTTGATTTTGGGGCTTTGCTTTGCAACCTCACTTTGGTTATTTGGTTGCGGTTTTGTCTTTATCCTTCTTAGTATCACTCTTTCCCAGGTTAAAACTCAATCCCACATTTAAACCCAGGTTACTAAAAGGGCCTGTTGGCATAACATCGTCCTTAGGTTTGGTCAAATCTGTTTTTGAATTATAAGCCAGGTTGTTCGAATTGCCGTCTAATGAGTTTACAAAGTTAAACTGCGTTCTGTAAACGCCGCGGTTACTAATTTGGCTTACTCCGTCTGCATCCCACTGGGTAATTTTTGAAGTTTTGGCCCTGGTAGTCAAATACTGTCCGTTAACCTCACCAAATATGCTCATAAAAGGAAAGATGTTGTATTTAAGCCCAACCGCCCCATTAATTCCTATCGAAACAGACCCCTGTGTGGTGAGAGTAACATCCGTATGCTTTCCTAAAAAATAAGGCGCTTTAACCAACGTCGGAATGCCGCTATTCTGGTCAATAGTGATATGGTCTGTAAGCCCGCCATAAACTGGTAAAGCAACACCCATGCGCGCATAAGGCATAAATTTCGATTGTTTAATTGGCGCCTGCACAGTAAATGCCGGCGAGATTGAAACCCCAAATGCGTTCGAGGTAATATGGGCAACCAGGTAGGCTGGAATATATGAATAACCAATACCGGTAAATATGGTTAATTGCCTTGTCTGGTCGGCAGTAATAGTTGCGCTTTTTAGGTACGATATGCCTAATTCAAAATTAAAGTATTTATGAAGGGTATATCCAAACCCTACTGTAACATTTGCGCCGTGTCCGTATGAGCCTTTTACCAACTTATACGACGCCGGATTGCCATTCATCGTGTCTTTAATATTTGCAAGCGGCCCCAGGGCATCAATATCCGGATGAGCCGGGTCAATGATAGGGCCATAAATGTTTTCAGAGTTTTGAAAGCCCGGCCATGCATAACCTCCGGCAACTTTTAAAGTAAATTGTGCTTGTAGCGATGTTATACCAATGCATAAAAACAATGCAAAAAGTAAGTTTTTTCTCATTTGATGAAGTTTAGTAAATGCTATAATACAAAAAGATTCTTGTAAAGCGGCTATAGGCCAATTGTTGGCTACCTGTAATCAGGCTTTAAACTTTATTATTTTATAAATAGGGAATTTGACCTTTGTCCATTCAAACTAACCGTTAGGATATAGCTGCCAATCTCCAAATTCTGAATATTAATTTGCGCTGGTGAGTTATTGCCTATCCAAACCCTCTCAGTTCCCGAAACCAATTGCCCTAACATATTGTAAATTTCAATCTCCGCTTCGCCAACGGCATCTCCCATATTTTTAATAAATAATACATCGTTAGCAGGGTTGGGATAAACACGCAGGTTCACGCTACTTGTATTATTGCTGGTGATAACCGGTATATCCGTTGTAATCGAGTCCATCCATAAACCATCAAAACCCAAATCGTCAATGTAAAGAACGGACAAGCCATGCACCTGGGTATAACTAGCACTTGCATCAATAGTTGCACTGTCCGGAATACTTATGGAATCGTAATACATTATTGGTACCGTAAAACGTGCGTATTCAGAAATGGTTGAATCTACTTCCCATTGGCCCTGACCGATAGATTGGCCGTTTTTATACAAGGTTATTTCCACCAGGGCTGTATCATTATTTTGGGGAAAGAATTTTGCGAAGCCGAATAAATTACGATATCGTTCACTTATAGTGCAGCCCGGTATCAGTCCGTTTTGTAAATTTCTCGATACCACATACATAGCACCCGATTCAGTTTTGGGGCTTGATAAAATGTTTTGCAGGCGCACGGCATAATGGCCGGAATGAGCATCGGTTGTTTTTTCAATTGGGTACGCCGAATGAATGTTTAGAGGGGCGTCGTTTTTATAAATCCATCGTTCAGGGGTATCATACTGTAAGGAGTCCCACTCTTCAAAACCGGGATTGGGAATGTTTTGCGTAGTGCCGCTAAAAGATACATTATCTACCATCAACCAGCTAAGGCGGTTCGGTTGGCCAAAAACATTGGTACTTAAAAAGCCCACCGCCACCGAATCAGGAATTGCACTACTTGAATAGGTAAGGGGAAATGAGAAACGCTTAAAACTATTACTACTGTTTCCGGTTATGTAATTATAGGTCAAACCTACGGTTTGGCCATTCCGTTTAAGGCCAACAAATTGAATCGCTGAGTCTCCTGGCTGAACATTGTAATTAGCATAAAAAATGAAAGAATCGGGCCGCGCAGTAAACGGAAATCCTAGTACGATGTCATTGGACCCTTCCGGATTGCCTTGCGCCACTGCTCCCCCCGGAAAATTCAAATTGCCCTGTATTAAAGCTGCCTTTGACCCGTCATATGAAGGCGCCTCCGAAACAGTTCCCAATACCAACCAGTCAATTGGATAGTTGACGGTGTAATGATCCCATAATTCAAAATCCCAATTTGGTATTTCGTTGGGGCAGGTGCAAAAATTCATAGGTGTCGAGTAAAAAATTCCGTGCGCGTTTTGTGCCATCATGCGGTAAACATATTGCTGGTATGGAATTAAGCCCGAAAGCTGGGCAGTTACTAAAAACTGCTGTGTGCCTGTAACTACCGAAGGAGTAGCGGCAATTGAATCGGAAAAGACATTATTTAATCCATATTCAAACCAAACCCTTGTAGCTATAGTATCCGCGTTTATATAGCCCGAAAGTAATGCGCTATCCGTGCTTATGGCCGATGCCGGTAAAACCTGCAATGCTAAATCGAAGCCGGTATAGAAAGAGGTAATATTACTGTAAAAGGTGCCGATAGAATTCGTTGCAGCTAAGCGGTAATAGTAAGTGTGAAACGGTTGCAAAGCGTTAACGTTAGCGCTAATATAGTGCGCAAGCGTATCACTTACATTTGATGGATTAGCCGGTATACTTTGATTAAATGCCGGGGTGTCAGCACTAAATTCAAAAGTTAGGGCAACCGGTAATCCCGCCCCACTTATGCTGCCGTTCAAAATTGCCGTTGTATCGGTTACATTCTGGGCCTGCTGCGTTTGTAGTGAACTATAAATTGTGCCTGTATAAAAGCTCAAAGTATTGCCCAAAAGCACAACTCCGCCCGAGATTCCCCTTAAGCGATAATAGTAAGGTCTCAGTGGTTGTATGTGAGTAATAGTAGCCGTAATGTTGTGCGAAGCTGTATCGACAATTATCGATGGTATCCCCACTATCGAATCCCCAAAATTGGGCGTGTTTCCATATTCAAACGATACGTTTAGCGGGTAAGTAACTCCATTAATTAATCCCATCAATTGTACCGTGGTATCGTTAATGACCAAATCTCCGGTAGTGCTAAAAAACAGGTTGGTATTGTCAATATTAAACGAAAGCGTATCGGCATATACAGTGCCGGCAAGTGTAGAGGCCACCATGAGGTAATAGTATTTTGTATGCGGACTCAGGTTGTAAATATTTTCCGAAACCTGAGTCAGACTGTTGCTTGCTACAATTCCCGTGCTAGATACAAATGCGGTTAAAAATGTAATGTCTGTATCGCAGATAAAATAATATTGACCCGGGTATCCGTGTGTATTAATTAAACCGGTTAATTCAGCGCTGGTACTATCGGTATAAAACACCCCGGTAGTATAGGCATCGGGTATGTGCGATTTCGTATAAATAAACTCGGTACCACCCACGGCGCCAATTACCCCAAAGCTGTCACTATAAAAATCTACAGATGTAAAATTTGCACCCAAAGTATTCGGTACAATCTCAGGCTGCCAACTTTGTCCGCCGTCTGTTGTAGCCAACAAAGTGGAAGCATCCCCAACAATTTTCCCGCTATTCTGGTTAAGGAACGAAATACTTCTTAGCCTGGTTCCTGCGCCATCGGCTAAAATGGTCCAATTAGCCCCGCCATCTGTTGTTTTAAGTATAGTTGCCAACGTATCATTACCTCCAACTACAAAACCCGTTAAGGCGCTTGTAAAAGTTATGTCATTCCAGCCGCGTAACAATGGACTGGAAACTGCATTCCATAAACTCCCTCCGTTATTGGTTTGCAAAAACACCCCGCTATCGCCAACAGCGAAACCATTTAAGGTATCTTTAAAATATACACTTCTCAACCACTGCCCGGGCTGGTCATAAAGCACGGTCCAGGTGCTACCACCATCGAAGCTCTTCATTATCGTTTGTAACGAATTTGTCGGGTCTGGCTCGCCGCCAACGGTTATCAAGCTATTGGCATTTAGGTATATCACCTTGTTTAAATGTCGCGTTAAGGGCGAACTTCCTATAAGCCAGTTATATCCCCCATCGCTGGTGTAAACCATTTTTGCATTATAGCCTACGCCAAAACCGTGTAGGGTATCTTTAAATGCAATTGATTTAATCCAGCTTGATATATAATCTGTCGGGTTTTCATTCCAGGTAAGTCCGGCGTCATCGGTACGGTATAAAGCTTGTATTGAATCATTGTAAGCATTTCCTCCTGCCAGTATAACTACGTTCGGCTTCAAAATTGTTACCGAGTTTACGTCTCTGTAGTAGGGCACCTTTGACGAATACCATTGCTGGCCATATATCAATTGAATCCATAAAATAAAACTAATCGCAATTAAATGCTTCTTCATGGCCAGGTATCATAAAATCTCAAAAAATACATCGCAAGTAATTGACCCAGCAATTGCAGCTGTAGTTTTACTTGTCTTTTCTCACGGCAAAGATAAAAAGGATCGTCTTAAATATTATTGATTAACAAACGCAGTTTGAGTCGGAGTTGGCTATATAAAACTTGAGGCACAGGCACGCGCGGGAAATCTTACTAATATGCCCGGTTTATCGTTAAATCTGCAAGCAGTTCTTCTGTTACCACAGATTTTTTATTTTCGTGCCTCTTAATTTTGGTCCCGTAGTTCAACGGATAGAATAGAAGTTTCCTACTCTTAGTCAAAAAAATCAAACCAAAAAAAACTCTGTAACTAAGTAACACCAACGATTTCAAGAGAATTTTATAATTTAGTTTATTTATAAATACGTTGATTTTGTAGAACATTTGTAGAACATTTGATTGTTTTAATATGAAATTCTCAGATGTATCTATGTTAATCTAGATACAACGGAACTACTCCCGTTTCAATCGGTTTCTGAAAATTGGAGAAGGAATAGAGTTAATCAATCTTCATTAACTCACTGAGAGTAATTTCTAAAACGTCTGAGATTTTAATGAGAGTTTTAACAGTAGGATTGGTTTTCCCTTTCTCTATCTTCCGAAGGTTCGGTTTGTCCCAACCCATCTCATAAGAAAACTGAGTTTGACTTTTCCCAGACTTCTTTCGTAACTGAGAAATTCTCTCTCCCAATTTTTTGAGAATAACGTCTTCCTTGGTTGATTTAGACTTGACCATTTACAGGTTCAAGTTCCGTCTAACACACGGAAATAGAGGGATATTATAATACCCCCTTTGATAGTTTTTTTTAGATTTGTAGAAACAAACTAAAAATCTTTTGTATGAAAAAACTAATTCCCCTAACTTTTATCCTTATCACATTAATAGGACTTCAATCTTGTAAGACTAAAGAACAAAGTTCTTATGATTTTCTAGTTGAATTAAATACAAAGTATAACAGTATTTGTAATAAGAATGAAGGTGACAAATTAGATAAAGAAACCACTTCATTCGTAAAGAAATATGGAGATGAAATCGTTCTGGATAATTCGTTTGTATATAGTATAAAGAAAGTTGAAAATTCTGAAAGTAATATGTATTCACCAGGTGAAAAGAAAAGGACTTTAAAGTATAAAATGATTGTAGAACCATATACCAAATCGGACGATGGGACGTTGGTAGTCATATCAGATTTACAACAATCGTATGGTGAAAGTTCCGGTTCATTCATACACATAGAACCCAAACATAAATATCTTAAAGACGTTTATAGTTATTTTACGATAAATGTGTATGATGATTTGGATAGTATTTATCCGAGGATAAGACTATCTAAACAGATATACGGAAATGAAGACTTGTCATTTTTCGTATCTGATGTTTCACTGAAAGTTGTATTAAGAAATATCCATAAAATCGTTTACAATTATGTAGATATGGGGAATGAATGTGAATTTGATTTGGTTGAAATTACGAAAGTAAATAAGGTAAATTCTGAATTAAGAACAAGGTTTGAAAATGACTATCAATTTGATTACAAGAAATTCTTTAAGTCCGAATCAGACGAGGTAAAACTATCATTACCTGATGGTTTAGGTGGACAAAATAAGACTGATTACATTGTAAGTAAGAAACAGTCAACTACTAATACAAGTGTTCAAACAAATGATACAACACATGTTCAACCGGTTGTTAGTAGTGGTGATACAACTCAAAAACAAACGTATTATAATGGGTGTGGTTATTCGTATGAGAGTAAAGAAGATTGTATGACACAATGTGGTTCCTTTAATGGTGGAACTTGTCAAGAAGGACCTCCAACTGGACAGATAATAAAATCTTCAAAACCAAATAACCAGTAAGTGAAGTTGAAACCGAAGGGTAAAATGAAACTAACTCCCGTGGATTTCAATAAATTATTTTCGTTCAATTTTTAAACCCTACTTTCTTTTTACTTAACCCAACAATTTTATTTACATTTAGTCAATGAAGAGAACCTCTTTTGTACTTTTAGTGTTTAGTTTATTTCTTGTGAGTTCAAAATCCACGACTATGAATAATTATTTATGTCAAAAATGTAAGGTGTCGGTTCAAGGAAGTTCATCTCCAAACTCTAATGGTTGTCCAAGTGGTGGAAACCATAACTGGACTAATTTAGGTTCAGTTGGAACTCATGACTATCAATGTAAGAAGTGTCAGACCCACATTAAAAGTAATTCATCTCCAAACTCTAATGGTTGTCCAAGTGGTGGAAACCATAACTGGACTAAACTGACTTAAAGTTTCTAATACCCTTATTTACTTTGAGTAATAAGGGAGAACCACATATTTCAGGTCAGGACGGGTTTTGAAACGTTCATCTATGGATTTGTTTGTATGATATTCCGTAGTGTAACCATCTTCAATGAGTTCCAGTTGTCCTGAAACTCCGATACAAAAAATTCCGAATTTCTTTTTCATGTTTTATTTTTTTCTTGTTATTACTAAACCAGTCCTTTAATCTTCATTACGGTTCCACTACTCTTATCAGTTAGTTTCATAACCTTTCTCACTGAGAAACCTTGTTTCAGTAGTTTAACCACGTCCTTATGTTCTGTGAGGAGTAAATCTTTGTCTTTACGAAAACCCTCTTTTCTTCCGACCCTACCACCGTTTTTACGATAATTTTCGTAACCAGATTTGACACGTTGACGTATCGTAGTCTTCTCCATTTCACTTACTGAGGTTAAAATCTGTATCATAAACTGAGAGAGAGGGTTTATCTCACACTTGTCATTCAGGGTTTCAATATTGTAGTTCTTAATGTAAAGTGATATACAGTTATCATTAAGAAGTTTGATAGTTTTCAGAACCTCAATAGTATTTCTACCGATACGACTTAACTCCCAACAAAGGACTTGTAAGCATCCGGTAAAGTGCATCCGGTCAATACGCACTTAGGAAAGGATGCGCTTGACTTTAATAGCCGTATTCCGGGAAACGTCATGTAATTTCTGGCACTGGCTAAGTGATAACCCCTTTCTCAAGTCGGCAG
>CAIOTH010000064.1 GCA_903861145.1 uncultured Bacteroidota bacterium
AGGTGTAAACATGGTTAAGGGTAATGAAATGAAAACCCTGCCATTTATCGAAAATGCCTGGTTGCTCATGGAAAATGGCTTGATTAAATCCTGGGGGCCCAATGCCGATTCCCCTGAGCGCGCTGACGAAGTAATAGATGCCACCGGCAGGTTCGTTTTCCCATCGTGGTGCGATTCGCATACGCACATTGTTTATGCCGGGCCTCGCGAAACAGAGTTTGTAGATAGAATTAATGGGTTGAGCTATGAGGAAATTGCAAAGCGTGGTGGCGGCATAATCAATTCGGCTTTACGTTTGGCCGATGCTTCTGAAGAGGAGTTGTTTGAAGCTGCCTGGATGCGATTGGAGGAAATGCAAAAGTTTGGTACTGGCGCAGTAGAAATTAAGAGCGGCTACGGTTTGAGTTATGAAGGTGAATTGAAAATGCTGCGGGTAATTAAAAAGCTGAAGGAGCGTTCAAAACTTATCATAAAAAGCAATTTTTTGGGCGCACATGCTTATCCCACGGCGTTTAAGCAAAACCACGAAGGCTATATTGATTTATTGATTAATCGACTTCTTCCCCAAATAGCCGATGAAGGCCTGGCTGACTTTATAGATGTGTTTTGCGACCGGGGCTTTTTTTCGGCCGACGAAACGGACAGAATATTACAAGCTGGGGCCAGGTATGGTTTACAACCTAAAATTCACGCTAACGAACTTGACTATAGCGGGGGTATTGAAGTTGGGGTAAAGAACAAGGCGCTTTCGGTAGATCATCTTGAGTTTACAGGCGATGAGCAAATCAACGCGCTTTTAAAGTCATCAACCATGCCAACGCTGTTGCCCTCCACCGCTTTTTTCCTGGGCCTTCATTATGCTCCTGCCCGAAAAATGATTGATGCTGGCTTGCCAGTTGCTATTGCTACTGATTACAATCCTGGTTCTTCACCCTCAGGCAATATGCCTTTTATAGTTTCTCTTGCGTGCATTAAAATGAAGATGTTGCCAGAAGAAGCAATTAATGCCGCAACATTAAACTCTGCTTATGCTATGGGGGTTGACAAAGTATTAGGTTCTATTACTGTGGGAAAAAAGGCCAGCGTATTTATTACCAAACCAATGTCTTCCCTGGCTTATATGCCTTACTCCTTCGCAAGCAACTTAGTGGAAAGTGTAATTATTTAGAGTATCCTTTGCTGTAGGTTAGCAGGCTTTCAGGCATTCTTCCGGGCTCCTCAGCTTTTTTCATGGCCTTCTTTTTTATTACATGTGGTCGGCTTGCCGGTGTTACACAACGAGGAAAGAACTTTTGGGCTATCAATGCACTTATATTTGCCCTTACTGGTTGGTCCGATATGTTTCTGCGTGCGTTCATATCTATGAATACGCAGGCATATTCAAAACGTTACAACAAAACTGCTAAAAATACAAGGCAGCCATTTATTAATTCCCCCATTCAGCCTTGAGTTTGCATGCTGACATACATGTAAAAAAAATGTAATTAATTTGACTTTAAAAACAAAAAACCCGTCAGTTACGACGGGTTCTCTGTTTTTTGATTAGAATATCGAATACTAATATTCGCTTTCTTGTGCTAGATCCTTAGCTAATTCAACTATTTCAGATATACGTTTGCCGTTTACCGAATAGAAGATTTTCTTACCATCGCGCTTGGTATTCACTACGTGGGCTCTTCTTAAAATAGCCAGGTGTTGTGATGCTACCGATTGCTCAATTTTTAATTTAGCATAAAGCTCAGTTACTGTAACTGTTCCTTTTGACTCAATTAACTCAAGCAATTTCTTGCGGAGAGGGTGATGAAGAGCTCTCAGTGTTAATGATGCTCTTTTAATAATGCGCAGGTCTGCTTCAATCTTCGACTTGCCATCGGGTCCTGTTACCACCAATGGGTCTTTTAGTTTTGCTGTTTTGTTTTTCATTTTGCTGACATTTTAGACGCTAAAAATATGAATTATTCCGTCATTATAAAAACTAATGGGTATGTAATTAGCTTTTTTTAGATTATTTTAATTTTATGGACAACGAAATCCCGATTTGAGGTGAGTTTTCCACGGGTGTTAATATTTCTTATATAGCAACACATAGAAATTTAAAAAGTTGCGTTTTCCTAATCTTCTTTTCCTTTTAAGCGCTCTAT